>NZ_CP120678.1:87500-387500 GCF_030273445.1 Selenobaculum gibii | reverse complement strand
ACATTAAAGTACTTTAATCCCACAACTTGGCTCTTTGCTTCTGGAAGCATTTGACGAACATAGCGATCAAACGCTAATTTTGAAAAGGCATAAATATTTAACGCATCTTCGCATTGATCGCCTTCAATAAATCCATTTTTTCCGCTTCCGTATGTCGATGCAGAAGAGGCATACAAAAATGGAATTCTACGGTCCAAGCAAAAATGTAACAATGTTTTTGAATACTCGTAATTAGTTTCCATCATAAAGTTACAATCATATTCCATCGTATCAGAGCAAGCACCTTCATGAAAGACTGCATCAATATTTGCACCGTCATAAAGCCCCTCTTCAATGTCACGCAAAAAATCATCTTTATGGCGATAATCAAAGTATTTTAACCCAATAAGATTTTTAAATTTTTCTCCCGTTCCTAAATCATCTACAATAAGGATTTCTTCATATCCTTCTTCATTTAACGTCTTAACAATATTGCTGCCAATAAATCCGGCACCACCAGTTACTATAATCATCTATTATCTATCCTTTCCAACGAAATTTATATACATTTTTATTCATCTACTTATTATACTACTATAAAAGCAATATTTTTTAAATATTTCTTTGTTAAACAGCTACCTTACGGTATACTATATTTAAATAATTACGATAACTTGTTTGAGGTGATTTTTTGTCCTATCTTTTATTATTTCTCATCTTTTGCTTCATAGTATGGCTATACTTACGTTTTTCTACACGTATTCCTATATTAATGTACCATCGTATTGCTGACATTCCCGGGGATAGAAATTCTTTACCTGTTGAAAAATTTATTGAACAACTTGAATATCTATATCACAACGGCTACCAAACTGTCACAATGAACGATGTTTATATGCATTATACTAAACAAAAAAAGCTCCCCACAAAATCCGTCTTATTAACTTTTGATGATGGCTATAAGGATAATTATATAACAGCTTTGCCCCTACTAAAAAAATATAAAATGAGCGCTGTCGTTTTCCCTATTTCTAATTGGATTGGGCGAGAAAACCAATGGGAAGACTTTCATAAAGCTGCAACGCTAACCATGACTCTAGACGAATTAAAATCATGGCAAAAAAATGGTATGGAAATTGCTTCGCATACAGTAAACCATCCTTTTCTATCTACCTGTAAAGGAAGTCAATTACAAGCAGAGCTTCTAGAAAGTAAAAACTATCTTAGTAAAGAGTTAAACACATCTATTGATTTTCTTTGCTATCCCTATGGAAATTTTAATAAAGAAACTATGCTGATAGCCAAAAATGTTGGTTATAAAGCAGCATTTGCAATTTTTGATCAAGTTCCACTTTGGAACATTAATCTTTTTGCATTACCACGAATTCAAATTTCCTCTCGTCAATCACTAAATGAATTTAAGTTAAAAGTAAGTAAAATCCATACAATTTTTATCGTTATGCGCCAACTAGAGCGTTGGATAAAAAATTTAAGACAGAAATAAAAGAACGCAAACATTTTTTGTTTGCGTTCTTTTATTAATTTAAATCATTTCCCTTCATCGTTCTCCACCAGGAAATCGTTCTCATTCGATGCATTTCATCCATTGCTTTTTCATGTTCGTTCTCTATATTAACATTGGCATTTTGTAATATTTCTACAGTATCATCCTCAATCTTCCCGATTGCTTTAGATGTAATCCAAAGATTATGGTTAAATCCTACTGGTGCATCTTCTGTTAAACTATCCGAAACCGCGTAGTAAGCAAAATCTTTTGGTGCAATTAATTCAATTAGTGTCGGAATAATATTCACATGACTTCCTGCAATATTTTCTCCTAATAAACCTTTATGTACACCTTTTCCATATATGACAAAAGGTATAGTATAGCGTTCATATAAACTAGGCTTATCCTCAATATTCGTTCGGTCTGCATGATCTCCAGTAATAATAAATAGACTGTCAGGATATTGACGTTCAGTTTTTTCAATAAATTCACCAATCATTTTATCCGTATACCAAAGATGTCCTAATCTATTCAATAAATCTTCATTTTGGCGGCACTCTTCCGGTAACAACGAACGAACCGCTTCTTTTGGAAATCCCTCACTTACTAAATCTACACTATAAGGAGCATGGTTTGAAACAGTTAAAATCACAGATACCATAGGCTCATTTTCAGCTTGAATTTTTTTAGTCACCGCTTGAAACATAAACCGATCATCAGCTCCCCAAACATTGCCTTTTTCATAAGGGTAGTCAGAACAGCTATAAAATGAATCAAAACCCTGCGCTAGTGCAAAATCCTTAATACGTTCCCATGAACTAAATCCAGCATACCAAAACTCTGTTTTATAGCCTAGTTTTTTCATTTGTGGAGCTAAACCTGATGCATAAACAGATTTATAGGATTCAGCCTGCTGATTGGGATAAATGTTTACATCAGACAATCCACTAATAAGCGCATTTACAGCCATAGGTGTGAAGGCCCCATTTGGTAAGAAGGTCGAGACACTATCTGCATTCTCTTGCAGCATTAACTTGCGTAAGTTGGGGTATAAATTTAACTCTTTATACTTTTCCAATAGAGGCCATTGCGCATAGCTTTCACCGACGATAATAAAAATTTTATTTGGCCTTTCAATCACAGCACCATTTGCTTTATGTAATAAACAATCCTCTAGTTTTTCCCCGGCGGTATCCCCTTGATTCATTTGTGCGGCAAATACCTTTATCTTATCTTTTTCTACGCCTGTCATAATGCCATGGGTAATTCGCTCATTGATACTATAACCACGATACATCGCTTGGATATCATCAAGAATCATTTCATTCAGAAAATCATCTTTTGTTTTCGCACAATTTTCCCAATGAAGCGACGATGCGTAACTAAAGCTTCCCCCGAAGCGAATAAATAATGCAAATAATATAAATGTGGTAACAACTCCAATACGTTTTCCATATTCTCGCCATTTTACGCTACTACCTGTCCATTGATAAACAGGTAAAGCTAAAATACGTTTGAACAGCCAAATAAAAATCCCCGAGAATAATATAGCACCTGCCAAGCGCCATACCAACTGATACTGATCAATTATCGTCATAAACAATGCCTGCATATCATCATTCACTGCGTTAAAAACAAATTGATTAAAACCAACATGGAATTCTTCATAGAAAGCAAATCTTGCCATAAATAATATGCAGATAAGTATGATAAACACATTTCCTATAAAATAGCGGATATATTGAAAATTTGTTCTGTTTAGTACAAGTTGTGGCAGTGTTGAAAATAAAAATGTAAATAATAAAGCTACCCCCGCACTTTTTAAACTCATTTTCATTCCATAGTAAAAATTTAAAACAAAATCCGTCCAATCTGAACTAGGACTAATATAGCGATTCATACATAAGATAAATCCGATACGAAATAAACAAAGCAACAGCCAAATACTAAAAAATACTTTTAAATCTTGTTGTAATTGATTAAAAAAATTCGTCCACTTCATTTTAACTCTACTCATTTCATCAAAAAACTTATAACGTCATTGTTCAAAGTTTTCCTCTGGAAAACCTACCACTCGACGTTTCAACGAGGCAGGAGGTAATATCCACCTAGTTACAGTTCCCGCCGCCTGTAGCTGTGGGAAAAATCTTATTCCGAGTTATAAATCATGTTCTCGTAATTTTAGTTTTACTTTTTTTTCTAAGTTACGGAAAAACAAACTTACTTTACTACGTTTTTTTTCTTCACGCATCGTAAAATGTTCCCCACCATATAATTTTAATGGTAAACACCAAGTCTGCATATAATGCGCCTCAAATAATTCAGGCTTAGCCCGATATGCCATTAAGCTAATCGTCTGATCGTCGTCTGACAAACCAACATCTGTTAAAGATACCATTGCATTACGCCATAGCTGCCATAACTCCGCCCAATGATAATCCTGAGCAATAATTAAATTTCCTCGTATGTAAACATCCATATATTTCACAACTTGAAATATAGGTTCATCATCTAATTCACGTGCAGTAAAAATATGTATTTTATCAGTAAAATCATACTTCCATATGTAATCAAATTCTTCCGCCTTATAAAATAATTCCCCCCCATGGTTAAAGCCAAAATCAATCCAAGCAGCGGTCCCAGTAACTAAATTACGCTTTACCGCATCAGCGACAAAATAAGGTTTTAACAAAACTACATAATTAAAAATAGGGGAAAAAGATTCTGGATAATTTGGATGTCGATGAAATCTTCTCGATACAGGATGCTGCATTGTTTTTTCTATTTTTTGATAAATATCCATGTCACAACTTCTAACATCATCAACAACAATAACTTGCGTTTGATCTCTCAAGCCATAAGATTCTCGAATCGCCAATACTTCTTTGGCAACTTCAGCATTGGTATAAACAATTAGTTTATTCTTCATTCTTGCCCAAAGTTTAAAGTACGAAATATATTTGTTATCGCCACGTTTAAACTTTCCCCATTCACCGCGACCAATATCAAAATAAGCCGTGACTAATGTAATCTCTTCTTCCATGAAATCCACTCCATCGTACATATTACATACCTATTTTAGCTTTTATTTTATATAATGAATATTTTGCGTACCATAGCAACCCATCGATAACTTTGTTGTAGTAAAAATATGACTTCGCCATTTTCTTCATATCTTTATAGCTTTGCGGTTGTACCAATGGAACATCTGCCCATGGAGATAATACAGCATAATGTATAAAATCATCCTTTAATGGATGCATACACCATTCGTGCCAAGGCTTAAACCTTCCTGCATAATGTACAAAAACCGTATTTTGAGGCAAATTTTCTATAGATTTATTTCCTCCCAAATCAAAAATATAATCGTATTTTTGATCAATATATTGGACTTTTCCCTCTAAGACAATATTCAGAGCATCTTGATCAAGCCAGTCAAGCTGCCCTAACCGTGCAAAAGATACCTCTAAAGCTTTTTCCGATATGTGTTCACGATTCCATGCTTCTATATCAATATAAAGGAATCCGGCATTAAAATATTGATTTTCCTTTAAACCTAAACTGCGAATTTGCCGTTTTGCAACTGCATCTATATCATGAACAACACTAACAACTTTATCTTTAAAATCTAAATTCAACAGATCCGTAAAATTGGCAAGACATAAAATATCAGCATCTAAATAAATAACTCGTTTTGCAATTTTCGCTAAGGCTTTGGGTAACAAAAAGCGATTATAGGTTGCTTTTGTAAAATGTGCAGTCGATGGCAAACGATCAAATACAATACTATTTATATAGTATAAAAAAATATGCTGTTTATATTGCTTTGCAAATTCCCGCAATGAAGCTTTTCCTTCATCATCTAATCCATCAGTTAATACATGAAAAACGAATTCAGATTCTTGATTATTTTCAACGATGGATGTCATTGCCACTCCCATTGGGCGAACAAAATTCGCATCAATTCCATACGCAATATGAAACACATTATCATTTATTTTCGGCTCTGTATCTGTATAAGTAATACATTCACGTTTTTTTATGGCATCATCCAAAAATGAAAAATCCATTTTATTCCCCTTTTTCCACTCTAGTTAATTCCTCTAATTTCTGCAATAACTCTTCTTGACTAACTGCATACGTTCCTAATTTACCCACAACAATTCCAGCTGCTATATTCGCTAAAGATGCAGCCACTTTAGGCGAAAGTCCTGCACTAATTGATGCCCCAAATACTGCGATTACCGTATCCCCCGCACCAGATACATCAAAAACTTCTTGTGCAACCGTTGGAATATGGACAACTTGCCTATTTCCAATTAAACTTAGTCCACGTTCAGAACGCGTAACAATAATATTCTTAATCTTAAATTTGCGTTTTACAATTTGCCCTGATGTTTTAACCGCCTCGTCTTCATTTATAATTGACTCCACTAAAACTTCATTAAGTTCTTTTAAGTTAGGCGTTAAGTAATCTGCATTTTTATATTTACTCCAATTATCTCCTTTAGGATCTATAATTACAGGCACTTGATGCATCGCAGATAATTGGATTATTTGTTGACAAAAACTATACGTGCAAACGCCCTTTGCATAATCCGAAATAATTACACAATTTATTCCTTTCTTGAGTAAATCAGAAATATATTGAATCAAACTTATTTCATATTCAGTTTCTAAAGCATGATTTTCTTCAAAGTCCAATCTGAGCATTTGTTGATGACCGCCCATCACACGCAATTTTGTTGTGGTCGGACGTTTTGTTTTGATAAGTCCACCTGCATAAATTTTTTCTTTTTTCAACTCATTCTCAAGACTCAGGCAATGTATATCATCACCAACAATTCCAGCTAAAAAAGTCTGGCAACCTAATAAAGATAAATTGTGTGCAACATTTGCTGCACCACCTAATGCTTCCTTTTGTCTAATTACGCGAGTAATCGGCACTGGCGCCTCTGGAGAAATGCGCTTAACTTCCCCAAAATAATATTTATCAAGCATCACATCGCCTACAACAAGAATTCTACACTGATTAACTTTACCTAAAACAAATTCCTTTGTTGCTAAGATTTCTTTACGGTTCAAGCCCAATCACCTCGTCAATATAGGCACAAATCATATGACCAACCATAATATGACATTCTTGAATTCTTGCAGTAACTATCGATGGAACTTTTAAACAAATATCCGCCAGTCTTTCAATTTCTCCATCCTTTTTTCCAGTCATACCAATAAGGGTTGCTCCCTTTTCTTTTGCAACTTCAAAAGCTCGTACAATGTTTTTGCTATTTCCAGAAGTAGAAATTCCAATAACAACGTCACCTTCACGCACTAAAGATTCTACTTGACGTGCAAATACATATTCATACCCATAATCATTGGCAATTGCTGTTAAATTTGATGTATCTGTAGTTAATGCAATCGCTGGCAAACTGCAACGCTCATTTACAAATCTACCGACTAATTCAGCTGCAATATGTTGGCAATCTGCTGCACTTCCCCCATTACCACATAAAAATATCATATGACCATCTTTCAATGCATCACTACATTTTTTTGCAATGTTCTCTATTGTAGGAATAGATTGCTGAAGCAATTGTTCAACAGTCTCTTGATGTTCCCTTATTATTGCTTTAAAATCCATTTGCATAATCTCCATATTTTGATTCAAAAATTTTATTTAATTGTTTCCACTTGCTTTTCATATATTTGATAATTTAAATATATAGCTAACATACAGAAATAAATTTTCACCACTTGATTTAAGCCAAAGCTATAGTCTGTTATTCCTTGTAAAACTGTAGCTAATGTTATCATAAAAAACATTAGATCTGAATCATTTTTTTCTTTTAGCCATCTTCTAAAACTATAATATAAAAAAGACAAATACATATACCAAAAGGTCATACAACCAAAAATTCCTGTTTCTGCCCAAAGTGTTAAGGTATTATTATGAGCATGAGGTGTAAATCCATCCTCTAATCTAAAGTGCTCTTCTGATCGATACTCCTCATTAAAAACTTCTTTATAACGCCCTAATCCGACTCCCATTATTGGATTATCTTTTATCAATTCTATCGAATCCCGAGCAATCATATAATGCCCCTGATTAGATGTGTTTTTATAATCAATAAAACTATATAATCTCGTTTGTAAAAAAGGACTCATATAAACGAATATTCCCACAAAGAGCAAACCAATACAACCCGTAAATAAAATTTTTTTAAGATTTTGCACTTTTAAAATAAAGATTAATGGTAAAATAATCCCCATCGCAAGCCATGCTATTCTCGTTCCATTTTCTAATAATGCAATAAAACTAATAATAAATGCTAAAAGGATATATTTTAAATATCCTTTGTTCTTTATTTGCTTGTTAAATATTAAAATGAATAAAATTGGTAACATAATTAATAAATGTCCAGCAAAAATTATGATGCCATTTTCAAATCCAGTTATACGCATATTTTGTACACCATTATAGATAAAAAAAGCTCCCTTATAAGCAGCATACAAATTATTAATAAACATAGAAAGTAAAAAAGCAAAAAAAATAGTTAATATTTGCTTCTTTTCTCGAGCAAAAAATAAAATTAATAAAAATGCAAACATTCTATTAAAGTATCGCCAAAACTCTTTTGATGATTTTAATATATCCGGACTAACAAAAATAGAAATAAATATAAATCCAAAAAAAATTAGTATTGCCTGTATATATCCCTTGTAAATTTTTATATTTAGTCGTTCTTTGTAACATCTTATTATTCCAAGTAAAACTCCAATTGCTAATATATTATTCGCAATGACATTATTAATACATGAAGTAACAGCAAATAAGCATATAATAATATATATATATCTATCCAATTTTCCAATATTAGAACTCAAATAAATAACCCCTTTTTACTAATTTAAATAATTTTTTTATATTCTTCGCACATATTTTTAAAAGAAAATTGCTCATTTACTTTTTGATAAGCTTTTTCTATGTATAAGTTTTTTCCCTGCCTTGCTTCTTCTATTTTTTCAGCTAAATCTACGCTGTTATTTTCCTTTACTAACATACCTGTTTCTTTCGAAATTACAATTTCATTTACACCAGCCACATTGGTTGCTATCACTGGCAATTTTGCAGCCATAGCTTCGCACAAAACCAGCGGCAAGCCTTCATAATGTGTCGATAAAACAAATAAATCAATCCTTGGAATTAAATCCGTAAAAAAACCTGTTTCAAAGGAAATAGTTTCTGCTAAATTATGTTTTTTTACATATTCCATGCATTGTTCCTTTAACTTTCCTTCTCCCATTAAAATTAACTTTACTGGGATTTTTTTTATTTTGGTAAGTATTTCTACTGCTTTTATCAGTGTCATTTGATCTTTCTGCTTCGTAAAACGCGCGACCATACCAATTGTAAATTCAGAGTGAGGTTGCTTTTCTATCGCAAATTTGTTTATATCAATTCCATTATAAATCACTTGTATCTTTTCATCTGGAAGATTAAACTTTCGCAACGAATTTGCAACGCCTTCTGAGACACAAATATATTTTTCCGTACAACAATCTAATTTTTTTAATAAATACGCCCTAAACTTTGTATAACGTTCTACATTATGCTCAATATGAATTAGCCTCGCTCTGTGATTTGCTTTTAATAATGCAAGTTTTGTCCATAAGTGCGTACTATATCCATGCACCATAATAATATCAGGTTTTTCTGCATCAATAAGCTTTGCCAAGCAATAAATATAATCTACAGTACAACAATCTTTTATTACATCAGCTTCAGCTATCCCTGCTTTATTATACTTTCGCAAGATCAGCTTTACTTCAAATCCTTCGCATTTTAGAAAATCACCAATAGTTACAGCGACATTTAATGCTCCTGATTTTGCACCAGATACGATGTTTAAAATTTTTTGTTTCATTGTTTCACATCCAAATTATCTCTTTAATTCCGAGTAGAGTCGTAACAACTTTTCAAGCATCACTTCACTTGTAAAATATTCTACAACGCGATTTCGCCCTGCTTGCCCCATAACAAGCCTTTCTTCATTTGCTTTGGATAAAAATTTTAATCGTTCAAATAATGCATCCAAATTATTTTTCCCAACGAGAAAACCTTCTTTCCCATTTTCCAATACCTCAGGTGTGCCACCTACAGCATAAGTAATTACCGGTTTTTCCATTGCCATTGCTTCGGTCAAAACCAAACCAAAAGTTTCAAATTGTGAGGGCAAAGCCACTACATCAATGCCATCTAAAACTTTCTGTACATCGACAATATGTCCAGCTAAATGTACGCGATCGCTGATTCCCAGCCTCCACGACTCATACCTTAATTTCCAAAGAGCTTTACCTTTACCAATCACAAGTAGATGCCAATTCTCAGCATCTTTATAACGGTTTAATATATTGAGTAAATCTCCGTGTCCCTTATCCCGCAAATTCTTGATACGTGATACAATCGCAATCGTGAAGGCAGCTTCGGGTATATTAAATTTATTTCTAATAATATTATTATTTTCCTTTTTAGGATTAAATTTGTCAATATCTATTCCATTATAAATTGTAACTAATTTATCTTTATTAAATCCACGTGAAATTGCTGACTCACGAACGAATTCACTTACACAAATTATTTTATCACATTCGTTGAGTGTCATTTCTGCCTGATTATGCCCAAACACGCCGTGTGCAGTGTAAACAACTGGAACAGAAATCTCTTTTTTCACTAAAACAGCTGCAATTCCAGCAGCGGCAGAATTCGCATGGATAATATCAATTTCATATCGTTTAACGATTCTCTTTAATAGTGTAGCTGCAAACTTTGCATTCAAGCGAATTGGTACAAAAAAATGTTTAATTTGTACTTCTTCTAATCGCTTTACTAACATCCCTCCACCCGATGCAACAAAAACGATAAAACCTGCCTTTCTTAAGGCTAAAGCAATCGTTAATACATAAGATTCAGCACCACCAATATTAAAACGCGGTACAACTAGTAATATTCGTTTCCCCATATCTTCACCTACTGAAGCAGTTTATTAGTTTCAATAATATCGACTAATCTAGATGGTAAAATCTCATCCATACACGTTTGTCCTTTTGGCTGTGAGCAATCCAATCTTAGACATGGTACACAAGGCAATTTACTTTGTACAACAATCGCACTCGCTGGTGCCCATCGTTTTGGCTCGCCTTGTCCATAGATCGCTAAAATCGGTATATTTGCGGTTCCAATAATATGTAGTGGTCCTGTACAAACTGAGACTGCAAAAGCAGCTTTTTTTGCGATGACTGGCAATTCCCTGAGTGATAACTCACCAGCCGCATTATACTTTTTACCGCCGATTTGATCAATATATTCTTTATCTGCCGGCGATCCAATATATGCAGGAACAACACCTCGTTGATTTAAATAACGATTCAATTCAGCAAAAGATTCACGCGGCCAATTTTTATTATCAGCTGCACTTCGCGGTACGATCAAGACTAGCTGTTTACTCATTGCAAAAATTTTATTCAACCAATCCTTCACATACTCAGCTCTCGTCTCATCCATATTACCGACTTTAGGTAATATCCCTTTGTATTGAATTGTTGGACTTAATAATTTTATATAACTGCCAAAATCTTCACTCGCGCGTAATTCATGTTGTTTACGAATAAAAATGCGTTTTATCCCGACAGACATTTCTTTTCCTACATTTAATAATTTTGCGCCTGATTTCCAAGCCAAGAGTGACGAGCTAAATCTTTCATCCACAATAATTGCTTCATTATAACATTTTGCTTTAATTTGTGAAATGACTTCTCGTTTCGTCCGTTTTGTATAAGGGAAAACATCATCAATATAGTCATGATTTTTTAATATATCTGCTGATTTCGCTGCCACAACAAAACCAACTTTTGCATCAAAATTTTCTTTTATCAATTGTGCTAGAGGTGTCGTAACTACGACATCGCCAATTCCTAACCGATTAAAAACTAAAATTTTTCTCATCATTTACTCCAAAACATACGACAATCGCATTATTTTTTAGTCAAGCTCTCAAATACAGTCAAATATTTGTTTACCATTGTTTCAATACTAAGACGCGTTTTAATATAGTTTGCAATCTGCTTGCATTCCTCGTTCGTCACAGCAAAAGCTTTTTCTATTTCTAGCGCCACTTGTTGAGTACAAGCATCCCTATCTCGTCCATCAAAATTTACATCACACGCATAGGCAATATTTTTCATGGTGATTACACCAATAAATGATTCTGCATTGCGAATCGCTACAATCGGTTTTTCACAGGCTAGTGTCTCCATTGCAACACGCCCCTCACCAACTAGAATGTCTGAAGCATTATACCATTCGAGAATATTATCTACAAAATTATGAATTTCAAACCGATTTTCAAATTTGCTTTTTAGCTCATTTATTTTCTTTTCTATCTCTAAACGTAACGGACCTTCACCAATAATGACCAACTTTGCCGTTGGACAATGCTCGAGAACCTTTTCCATACCTTCAATAATACGTAGTGATACAGCACCTTTTATCCTACTTAATCGGCTTACATGTAAAATAATCTTATCATTTGCACTTAATCCCAATTTTTCTCGACACGCATATTTATTTAGCGGATAAAAAGAAGAAAAATCAATTCCATTATTAATCAGATGAATCGACTCTCTAGGTATCTTAAAATCTTGCGCTAAGGTATTTGCTAAATTCTCACTAATAGCAAACACTTCTGAAAATACGTTTGCATACAAAGGTTTAAGAAAAGCCCGATGCCATGGGTCATGCATCGTAACAGTATAAGGAATTTTTAAGTTTCGCTTTAGCAAATGAGCCCATATTCCAGAAGTTCGCTGTTGCGCACTAATAATTTCGATACGCTTCTCTTTAATTAAAGCACAAAGTTTTTGAAAGTCTCGTCGCCACTTAAATAAATTTGCACCGCGCGTTTGAATCCTTGTAATCTTAGTATATGGATACAGTTCTTTTATTTTCCCCAGTTTTTTTTCATCGCTTCCATGATTAACAACGAGATAAACGTCGTGTCCAACAAGTCCTTTAATTAAGGCTTCTGTATGTGTTTCAGCACCACCAACACGCCACGGTTGTGAAAATAAAATCAAAATATTCATGGTTTTCCCCCATTTAATCCGTTGCTAAAGTTACTATATGCTCAGCCAATTTTCTAGAATAAATCAGTTCAATATTGGGAACAGCAACTTCAAATCCATATTTACCTGACCGTGGTACTGCAATCCGTATATTCGTTTTTAATAATAGGCGATCTGAGTAAGACCCAAGATTTTTGCAATCCCGCGGTACTAATCCCTGTATAATAAAAACCATCGGCACTTGTCCTCGTTTTAGCTCATGCATGCTGAGTACACGCATATAAGAGCATGTGGCTTCTGGGAAGACTACAGCATCAAATCTATTTGGTTTTGCAATCTGCATTACTTTATTATATAAAGAACGTAAAGATAATTCACGCTTTACAGAAACAAAAAGTGAGTTTAATATAGTTTTCTCCGTATTATATGAAAAAACACCAGAAAGTTTATTTACTACTAAGCCATTGGCGGTACTGCAAAACTTCGAATCTTCCGCAACAAAAACCTCAACTTCATGTCCCATATTAATTAAATCACCGGCAATTTGATCAATCTCTTGTTTTTGTTCCTTATTAAAAATAACGGTACCTTCTACAATAGCAAATTTCATCTCTAATCTATCTCCTAAATAAAATGAATTAATTTTTCTTTCACTTGTTCAACGCTAATTTGTGCTAAACAATCTTTATCTAATGGACACTTTCTTTTCCAACAATATTTACAATCTGCATCTATTTCAATTATATTCCCCAATTGTCCATATGGACCATTACGATTTGCGTCTGTCGGCCCCATTAATGCAACTACAGATTTTCCAAGCCCCGCCGCTAAATGCATTGGGCCTGTATCACCACCGACTAAGGCAACGGATTTTTTTATTAAATACGCTAACTGTTTCAATGTCGTTTTTCCAACTAAATCAATTGGAGGGATTTCTGACTTTTCGTTAATTTCAGCGATAAGCCTATCATCTACTACTCCACCGCCAATTACAACAGGAATGATATTTTTATCATACAACCAATCCACCAGTTTCGCATAATAACTTGTCGGCCAGCGTTTATTCGGCCAATTTGCACCAACAGCTAACACAACATATTTATTTTCAATATTCATTCCTGCCTGCTGAGCAATACGTTCTGCCAATTCAGATTCTTCTTGCGTAATTTTCACAGGGAAAACCACTTGATTCACCTTGCACCCAAGCTCCCTTGCTACATCAAGATAACGCTCAACAATATGGCCATTTTGATTTCGCCCACAAACTGGTTTGCTCACCCAGCCACTGAATTCACGCATATTAGCACACCCTAATTTTATTGGTGCATTACTTAAATATGCAATAGCTGCACTTTTCCCAAGTCCTTGTAAATCCAAAACTACATCATATTTTTCTTGCCGTATAACAGAAGAAAAAGAGGGTATATTTTTCAAAAACCCTCCCAATGATTTAAATTTTTTCTTTTCAAATACAATAATTTTATCAATATATGGATTATTTCTTAATAAATCATAGGCAGGTGGCTCAACTACCCACGTTAATCTACAATTTGGAAAACTTTCTTTTATTGCATAAGAAACTGGCAATGCATGAATCACATCGCCAATCGCGCTTAATTTTACAACCATAATATTATTTATTGTCATAGCTAAAATCCTCAACCTATGAAATATTTTAAGTTTAGTCTAATTACTCTATTTACAAGCTTTTATACGATTAATAATATTAGTTGAAGATCGCCCTGGGACTAATGGAATTAGCTTGGTTTCTCCACCATAAGATTCTACAACCTTAGCTTCCGGCAAAGTATCAAGTGTATAATCTCCACCCTTTACATAAATATCAGGTTCAATTTCTTCAATCAATGATTCCGCTGTTTCATCATCAAACAAAACAACATAATCTACAGGTTTTAATGCTCCGAGAACTTCAACACGATCTTGTTCTCCATTCACAGGTCGCCCCATTCCTTTTAGCGCGCGCACTGATTTATCACTATTTAGCCCAATAATTAAAACATCCCCAAAGCACTTCGCATTCTTTAAATAACGGACATGTCCTGCATGGAGTATATCAAAACAACCATTAGTAAATACGATTTTTTGTTTTGCCATATGAATCTGATCAGCAAGAACACCAATATCACGTCTAGGTATTAACATTTGTCAATTCGCTCCTATCACTTGTTTTAATTCTTTCGCCGTAACCGCCGCTGTACCAAACTTTCGCACTGCAATTCCAGAAGCAAAATTAGCAAGTTCCGCAGCTAGAACAGGCTCTACACCTGATGCCAAACATAAAATAAACGTCGCTACCGCCGTATCGCCAGCTCCACTTACATCGAATACCTCACTTTTATTCGTTACCGGAACATGGTGAATAGCTCCATTATTTTCAAACAACGTCATACCCTTACTTCCACGAGTAATAAGCACACCTTTTGCATTCATTTTTTCTAAAATAATTGCTCCTGCTTTCAGTAAAAGTTCATCATTTGTTATCTCAAATCCAGCAACTTTTGCAGCTTCTGCATCATTTTGTTTAATATAGTGTACTCCTTTAAAGGACAACAAGTCATATCTTGAATCCACAACACAAGGAATCACATTGTTATCACAGAATTCAATCACCTGTTTCCGCAAAGCTTCTGTAATCGTTCCACTTCCATAATCGCTGAGCACAACGCCTTTAACTTTAGGTAGTAATTCTGCTAGAACTTTACTCAATTCAGCCTCTACAAATTGACTTAAAGGAGCTTTTGTTTCTCGATCAATTCGCACAATTTGCTGACTCACCGTTCCAGCCCCACCAGCAACAACCCTAGTTTTACTAATCGTTAATCGACTACTGTCATGGACAAGACCTTCGGTATTCACACCTTTCTCTTCCAATACTAACCGAAGGCCTCTCCCCTGCTCATCAGATCCCAATATACCTACAGCCCAAACTAAGCCACCCAAAGTTGCCACATTGTGAACAACATTTGCAGCCCCGCCTGGAACAAAATTTTCTTTTTCCTGTTCAAGAACAAGTACAGGTGCCTCACGCGAAATTCTTGAGATTCTTCCATCTAAATATACATCTGCAACCATATCCCCAATAACCAAAATACATTGTCTTTGAATTTGCTCAACTATTTCAACTAAATCATCTTTCATTCGCTGTGCACCCCATCAAATTTTCTAGAACCAATGTTTTGTCTTAAGCATAAATTTCCATTCATCACGTTTTTCTCGATACGTTATATCCATACCCCAGCAATGTAAATCATGAGATAATGTATAATCCATATCTGCAACTCTTTTATTTTCTAAATCATAACTTTGCTCAAGCGTAATAGAATTTTTATCATCAAGCTTATAGTTTATTCCGCTTGCTAATTCTTTCGCTACATCAGTACTGTCATAATCAAACAAACTATTATTATTTTGCGTATAGTGATATCCTGACCAGCCTGTAAGCTTATCGCTAAATCTATTCACAAAAGTTACATCATACTTTAGACTGTTCGTTTGAGAATGATCATAACTTTCTCTAACTATTTCATACCCAGCTCCTACATAAAGATTTAAGGTGTCACTTAATTTTATCACATCACGAGAAAAATAAATCGTATAGTCTTGATGCCAACTTGATTTATCTTCATCCTTCCACTTACCATAAATAGCTTCAAAATCATATTTCCAAGGGCCATCACCAATACGCTGTGTTGCATAATTAAACTTAATCTCAGGCTCCTTTTTTATCCATTCATCATCATCATCCATAAAGTGACCTTGTTGTAACAGCAAGGTATAGTTAGGCTTTCTCTGCACAAAGCCATAACTATTTTTCAACTCATGTTTTGTATAGTATCCAAAGTCAAAAAAGGCTGATACTGAAGAATCCTCTCCCCCTATTGGCTCAGTAAAAGTTTGCTTGATGAAGAAGCCATCACTACTATTATACCCCATTTCTGGGAAAACAGCATCTTCGCGATTTTCGCCTATTTCAGTTGTATACTTCTTTGTACTATAAATTACTACATCTTTCACCCAAAATTTCGCATTATAAGCAATCAGCTTATCATTTGGCCAAACTTCAATTTTCTCAGCACTAATACGATAATCTGGTTTCTTTGCAGGACATTTTGTGATAGTTCCATTATAAATAGTGATCATTTCTGGAGATACTTCAACATTCTCCCCATGAATGAACTTTTTATCTACAACACCATCAGTTTTCCCCATTTTCCCGGTCTTTTGTTGATAGTTATAAAAAATATCATGCCCATTTAAATCTACATTCGGCTGTTTTATATTTGCCCAATCTTTGATCCAAACTTCATTTGTTTTTGTATTACCTTCTACTTCATCAGTGATAATTTTCGCAGGTTCTTGAATAATTATTACATTTCCACGTGCGTAAACATCTCCACTATTACTATCAAAAGAAATATCATCCCCATCAAAAAATACAGGGGCTGGTGGAGCAGCTTCCTGTTCTATTTTTTTATTCTCATTTTTTTTACTTTTCTTATCTTTATTTTTTACTTTATGATTGTCTTGATTTTTTGAAGTATTTTGCTGACTTGTTGCAATCTCTACCTCTTGCACTGTATCAATATTTTCATTTATTTCTTCTGCTGCTAAAACAACTACACTTGTTCCTAAAAAAATCGACAACGTAATTGCTGCACACAATGCCTTTACTGGCTTATTCATAATAAATATTACTCCTACTCTAATCTAGGATTTTCCTAGCAGAAATCTAATTAGTGTTAATTTATTAACTATTTATTATTCTACAATTATCGCCTATTTCCTTCTTAGCTCTTATGTTAATATATGTAAATAGAAAATAACCATACACAAAATATGTATGGCTATTTTATCAATGACAAAATTACAGTGCCTCTATTTGAATTCCGTCAACAGAAGACTCATTTTTCGTTTGAATATATATTTCAGTGCCTTCCGGAATTTCTATATTTTTCCCTTTAACAAAGGCACCAGTCACGATACCTACAGGTCCCAAAATAGCGAGTCCTGCCACAGTTGCACCTGCTGCAATTACCATTGTTTCAGTTTCTTTTTGCGCTTTTTCCCCTAGGAAAGTGTTCATTTTTGTACCATCAAGGGTAGTAATATTTTGAAAATCAATATCTATTTTTGCATCACGTCCAAAATTCTGTGCTTGAGAAACTTTTGTAATTATGCCAGTTCCCTCTGCTCCTTTTGCAACTAATAAAGCCCCTTGATAAACTACATCTTCAGCAGCTACATAATGCACAGCATCTCCTACGCGAGATGTTTTACTATCAATAGAAGTAACCAATTTTATTTTCACCAATGTATCTGGTTCTACAAATTTATTTACTAAAGTGACATCACCATCAACAAATGATAGTTGCATAAGAGAGCTTAGTCGCTCTGTATACGATCCCATATTTGCTGTGCCATGAATCATCATTTCCATTTGTTCTATACGAGTTTTAATTGGTGCCGTTGACACCTCGTGCATAATTGCCCATTCCACAGAATTGGCTTTCATAATTAAAGATGGTCCACTTGTATTATGAAACACATTATCATATATTGCATCCATTTTTGCTACCATCGCATTATTTGTTTCTGCACCATATAAATCGCGTTCCAATTTTCCGATACGCTCTAATAGTGAGCCAGTTTGCTCACTTCCATAAAATGCATTTTCAACAGCAATAACTTTTCCTAATACCGTCATTTCCGCTTTATTTTCCGCGGCTAAAGCTATACTAGAAAAACAAAATACTAGCATAAGTAATACTGCAATTGGTTTACGTAACATTCCTTTTCCTCCTATATTTCCTTTTTCTATCATAATTCTAAATGAATCGTGAAAATCCTGCAAAAAGGAAAATAAAAAAGACTCCTGCAAATGCAGGAGTCTTTCGAAAGCCAGCGAGTACTGCCTTTTGTTCGTTCAAATTAGAAGAAAAATTCAACTTGCGCACGAACTTGTTTATCTTTGATATCGCTATCGTAGATATTTTTAGAATCAAAATATCTAGCTTGGAATTGAATATTTTCAGCAGGAACGTAATCAAAACCAAGTTCCCAACCTTTATAATCTTTTTTACCAAAGTTAGTTGTGCTAATTTGTGTTGAAACAGGAGTGTTACGGTATCCTAACCAAACGTCATAAGAACCTACTGTTTTGATATCAGCACCTTTATAAGTTAAGTTTACAGAATAACCGTTATCTTTGATATCGTCTCCATCAGCATTAGATTTTGCATAAACAGCATCAATTTTCCAATCTTCCCCTAGTTTACTGTCAAATCCCAATGTCCAAATGTGAAGATTCTCATCATCCCAATTTTGAGTTGATACATTATAATAAGCAGCATTTACATTCGCTGAATTGCTCAACCCGTAAGTTAATTCAATGGATTGAGTATCTGCATTGTCATAACCCAAGAAATTGTCAGCATCATCATATTTTTCATTTACCCAAAATTCATCTGTTAAACGTCCTGCACGTACAGTAGTTGTAAGTTTATCACCTTTCCAAGTCAATTGAGCACCAGTCATAGGATCATCCATTACATAACCATAGTTGTTTGTAAATACATCAAATTTACCAAATTTAGCATCTGCACCAAATAAAGGCCCCTCAACAAACACATTGTTAGAAGAAGCATCATTCCCAATTAAATGAGTTTCCTCTTTATCCATTGTGCGATCAGATGTAACTTTTACATGAGCTGACCAATCACTATTAATTTTTGCATTTGCCCATAATTCAGCATATGATTGGCTAGTTGTAGTGTTTCTGTCACCATCACTTGGATCATCAGAAATTAAACGCAAACGAACTTTACCACCCCAAGTTACGTTGCCAACTTTTTCTTCTAAGTTTGCTACACGAACACCAAGATTGTCTAATTCAGCAGCATATTCAGCAGCTAATTTATCAATCATAGCTTTTTGTTGTGCATTAGCTTTGTCTTCTTTAGCCATAGCTTTTGCTACCATTTGAGCCATTTCATAACGAGTGATATGAGAATCACCACGGAAAGTGTTGTCGCCATAACCTTCGATAACGCCTTCTTGAGCTAATTTAGCAACAGCGTCGAAAGACCAATGGTCAGTTGCAACATCAGAGAATGGATTTGCAGCAGCAAATGTTGTGCTAGCCGCACCGATTACTAGTGCTGAAGTGATTGCAGCAGCAAGTGTTTTTTTCATGAGAAAATCCCCCTTAAAATAAATATTTTTTTATTTTTTGAGTTCATTTTCAGAAAAAATCTCAGTTAGAAATTCAATTTAAGAGTATCCACGTTTCCTCATCAAATATTATTTCCTTCTTCAATTTATCCAAAATATGTAACTCTCTATTATAACGCGAATATTTCGCGCTAATAGCTTTCCAAGCTTTTACATGGCATATTATACATTTAAAAGATTTTTTTTGCAATACTTGAAATAAATATTTTTTTTAGAATTTTACTGATAAAATGTATTAAACATACTTTAAATCCTTTAATTTACTGGGAATTTTTATTATGATGTTATTTTTATTTGAATTTTATACTTTTATTTTAAATTCCAGCAATATCAATTTATTGCTTTTTAAGCAATTTTATTCATGTTAAAATATTTCTTTTTTGTAAAGTATTTATAATGAGCTCCTTTTTACTTCTTATATTTGGCAATTTAACTCTTTGATTTTGTAAGATTCTCCAACTAAAATAAAACTCCTTCTTTTAATTTGGAAATATAATCAATTTATTTCCATTTAATTTTCATAAATGGAAATAAAGTTTTTTTACATATTAATGAAGAATTTTAAATTTATAAAATAAAAAAAAACACCTAAAATCATAATATTGATAAGGTGTTTTTCTAAATTTATAATAAAAATTTAAATTTTATTTTATTTTAAAAAATTTCCAAAAACTTTTTTTATTTTTTAAATAAAAAAGGCTCTTGCATCTGCAAGAGCCTTGTAAAATTATCGCGCAATAATTTTTTAATTTTAGGATTAGAAGAAGAATTGTACTTGAGCACGATACATATCAGCATCTGGAGTATCGCCAATACCTTTTGCATCCCAGTAGTAAACTTTTGCTAATACGTTTTCAGCAGGAACGTAACCTACACCAACTTCTAATGCTTCATAGCTATGACCTAGATAGTATGTTGGAGAAATTACTGTAGAAATTGGAATATCAAAATATCCAACCCACATACCATAACTTCCTTTGTCAGAAATATCAGCACCTTTATATCTTAAATAAACAGCATAACCATCGTTGTCGTCGTAATTATAACCCCAAGAATCAGCAGTTTGTGGAACATTGCTGTCAGTACTTGATTTAGCATAAATAGCATCTAATTTTAAATCATTAGTTAATTTAGTTTGGAAACCAGCAGTAAAGATATTATTTGTATCATCTTTCATACCATCAAAAGTTCCATTTACAGTAGCAAATTTATTTGCAGATGTTAAATGATGATAACCTAATTGTAAAGTAGTTGCAGGAGATGTGCGATAATCAAATTCAATAGCTGCATAATTCGCTGGTTCTGACATGTTATTTAAACCGTCTCCACCTTTGTCTCCTCTATCATGTTGCCAAGTATAGTAATCATCGTTACCACCGTTTATACGTCCAGCTCTAATAACAGTATCTAATTTATCACTAGTATAGTTTAATTCAATACCACGCATAGCATCATCTAATACATGACCTTGTGCAGACCAAGAATCAAATTTACCAATTTTTGCATTTGCCCCAAATAAAGGACCTTCTACATAAACATTAGAAGTTGCATAACCATCATCATCTGCCATTGGATTAGATTCCACGCCATTCATTACACGTTCGCCTTCTAATTCAACATGACCTGTCCATGCATCATTAATTTTTGCAGATAGATTTAAATCGTAATACACTTGATTTTGGGAAGCAGCATCTGAACCTTCTGTTTCCCATTTTTGTGTACGAAGACGAAGTTGTCCGTTCCAAGTTACATTATCAATTTTGCTTTCTAAGTTAGCAACGCGAACGCCAAGATTATCTAATTCTGCAGCATATTCTGCAGCCAATTTGTCAATCATAGCTTTTTGTTGTTTATTCACTTTGTCTTCTTTTGCCATAGCTTTTGCTACCATTTGAGCCATTTCATAACGAGTGATGTGAGAATCACCGCGGAAAGAGTTGTCGCCATAACCTTCAATAACGCCTTCTTGTGCTAATTTAGCAACAGCGTCGAAAGACCAATGATCAGCCTTTACATCGGAAAATGGATTTGCAGCAGCAAAAGTTGTACCAGCTACGCCGATAACTAATGCTGAAGTAATTGCAGCAGCAAGTGTTTTTTTCATGAGAAAATCCCCCTCAAAATAAATTATTTTTTCGAGTTTCGTTTCCAGAAAAAAATTTTTTCAGAAAATACGTTTCAAGAGTATCCACGTTTCCTCTTCAATTATATTTCCTTACTTGAATTCAATCCCAAATATGTAAACTCTTCATTTACAGCCATATAAATCCTGTGCTGTATTTTCTTTACGGGTTTATTATAACCCATTTCATATTTCGACACAATACCCTAAATTAATATTTTTTTCTACATTTTATAAATTTTCGACTTTTTTCGTCAATTTATTATGTATATTTTGTCGAAATCTTATCTATATTATAATTCATTTTGTCGAAAAAGCAAGTTTAAAATCATATTTATCACCAAAAACCTCATTATTTAAGTTTTTAAATCTTAAAAAACTTAATAAAGGTCATTTACATTCTTCTTTTTTCGACAAAATAGGATAAAAAGAAAAAGTAGCAAAATAAATTTATTTTGCTACTTTTTCTTTTTATTATTTTCCAAATATCGTTCACCTAAAATAATTGCTGCATAATCATCTATAGGGCGCGGAGGAACTAACAGACCTTTAGGAAAAAATCTTTTCAACCCCTTTGGGGGATTATCCTTCCAATAACGAATTTTTGCCGCATCAGTTGTACGATACTCATTGATTTTATAAATAGGCATTTCCTTTATCTCATTTTTCAGATTTTTTATTGCTTCTTTTGAAGAGGTTCCATCTCCAATAACAATTGCTAAAATCTTAAATTTTTTGATATTTGCGATACAAAATTCTATTAATATCTCACTTTCTATTACTTGATGCAGCAAAATTTCATCTTGATTTAAAATAGCTACACCGCTCTTTTCTCGTCCTGGATCAATAGATAAAATATTCATCAACTCACCTCTCTCTGCCTACAGTATAAAACAGCCACCTTGCAATCGCAAGGCGGCTGTTTTCAGAAACTAACTCTTTTAATAATTAGAATTTAACATTCAAGTAAGCAGAAGTACGGTTATCATCTTTTGTACCAGCTTGGTTTTCAAAGTCTTGGTATTTTACAGTGAATAGAGTATTTTCATTTAATTCTCTTTCAAGTTTGTATTCCATACCTTTGTAACCTTCACTTAAGAAAGATACGTTATTGATATCGTATGCTTGTGTACCATAGTTAGTAGCTGCACCAGATTCTACATCTTTGTAAGTTGCAGATAAACCTAATTTATCGAATTTGATACCATAAGCTACTGCATCATCACCGGATTTATTTTCTTTTGCATATTCAGCGTTCATGCTGATATTTTTTGTGATACCGAAAGAAGTATTCACGCCATAGAACTCTTTATCTTCACCTTGTTTAGCATCAGCTTTCATATAATCAAGGTTCACATCTGCACCAAACAATTCAGTACCGTATTCAGCACCAAATAAGTCTTGTTCTTCAGATGCATGGTTGCCATAGAATACTTTTAAACCGCCAACTTCAGAGCTAATACCAGTCATTGTATCGTCAATGATTGTACCAGTACCTAAAGTTAAGTCTTGGCGACCAACTGTATTTTCTAAGCCAAGTGCATTAAAGCTTAAGTTTGCAGTATCTAAAACGATGCCTTCACTATTTTCGTCATAACTAATGTCACCACTGGATACACGAGTGTTGAATTTTAAGTTGTCAGAAATTTTTCCGTCAAGAGTAACACGTGCTCTGAAGTCAGTTTTGTCGCTTTCATCGTTAGAACCATAACGAACACGAGCATCACCGGAAATTTTTACACGTTCTTGTTCAGCTTTAAGATTTTTAACATCTTTACCTAAAGAGTTTAATTCTTTAGCAAATTCTCTCGCTAGTTTTTCAACAGTGGCTTTTTGTTCACCAGTTAGATCTTGATCCATAGCTTTTGCTACCATTTGAGCCATTTCATAACGAGTAATGTTTTGCTCACCACGGAAAGTGTTATCGCCATAACCTTCAATTACACCTTCTTTAGCTAACTCAACAACTGCATCATATGCCCAATGATCTTTAGATACATCAACGAATGGATTTGCAAATGCTGGTACAGCAAATGCAACAGTTAATGCACTTGTAACGGCAACCTTTAATAATTTTTTGTTCATTTTCGGAAATCCCCCTTGAATAAATTTAAATGTTTTTTTGCTGGTGCAAGCACCGACATTCAAGGTATTTCGTTTATTGGCATCCACTCCGAGTATCCACGTTTCCTCAAAGCTTCCAACTCACTAAGTCCCTTTTATGTCCCTGCAGCATTTCGCAGGTATGTAGACTAAATTAAATTCATCGGTAGGATTGTCATATGTGTGTAGACTAGTCAGTCATTCATGATTTTTTAAAAAAGATTTTTGCAAATCTTTTTCGTAATATGTTTTAAATTTATTTTTCTTTTGTATCAGGTCACCCGATATACTTACTATACCGTCAAAACTCACTTCCGTCTAGTTTAAATTTTTACCAATTTCGACAAAACTCAAGATAAAGCTTTAAAATTAACATATCTAGATAAATCTATTCAACTCTTACCTAAGTTAGCTCCTTCTAGTACTATTACTATACTTCTTAAAACGACTTTTATCTAGTTTAAAATTCTACCAAGTATGATAAATTATATCAGTCTTCAGTTATACGTTTTCTTTTTTGTAACCATTTGTAGTATTATAAATGATTTACCAAACACCACGTTAGTTATCGAATAAATTTTAAAAATAAAAAAGTTGCTAAAACAATACCTTAAAGGGCATTTATTTTAACAACTTTCCATTTTTAATTTAAATAAAAATCTACACTGTATTTCATTTGTTATTTAATTTAGCGTTTTTACGTAGACATTTAAGCGTAATGGACCTGCTGCATTAACATCATCTCCAGCATACGCTGAAATTTCAATTTTTCCGTTTAAATTTTCTATATTATTCACAATATCATAAAATTGCGACCCCGTCATGCTTCCAACAGTCCTTCGAATTGGATCTGGCAATATTCCCTTAGCAATCGCCTTTTCATTTACATCCGCTAGAAAATCCAATACAACCTGCTCCGCATTATCCCCTTTTTCAACTGAAACAACTTCACTGTAAACAAAGTCATTTTGATTATAGATACGATGGTTAGGATATAACTTGATTTGTACCCTAACTGGTTCACCATAGACGATATTTCCCGCCGCTATGATTCGTACCACAGCTTCTTTTTGTCCTAAAGATGATAATTGCCTCGTCGCCTCATTAAATTCAGCTTGAGATAGCCACAAAACCTCAATATCTTCCTTAATAGCCAATCGTTCTAGGATTTGCTTATTTGCCTGATAAACGATGTCAGAAAGCATATGCATGCGTTTATCTTCATTATCGATATATGGAACAACGACATTAGTAATAACTTCACCAGCCCGAAAAATAATTTGTCCTTCTCTGACAAATAAAATACCTTTATTAAGTTTTTCTGTCAAAATATTAAGTCGTTCAATATCTGCTTCACGCACAGATTGTTCTTCTGTCAAAGTTGCAACTTTTGCGTCCAAAGCTGTTTTAGCTTCTTCCAATGTATTTTTTGTAACTTCTAATGCTCTAATTTGTTCCTGCGACTGCGCTATATCTTGATTTGCCTTTTCATACGCAGCAGTCACCTTTTCAAGCTCTGCAACTGTTTTCTGCCTCTGTTGATTGGCATTATCCAACTCTGCTTGAATTGTATTTAAATTAAATTCAGTTTCCCGAATTTGTTTATTTAATGCTTCCATTCCAAACAAAGCAACGCGAACATTTTCAGAGGTCATTGCTAAAACTGCAAGCGTTGAGGAAGTAATCAGTATTCCTGTAATAATCGTTACAATAATCGAAGTATGCTTCGGTCTTAATCCAAATATAGATAGTTTTCTCTTGCCGACTTTGCTTCCCAGTTTATCACCAATGTAAGCAATTGCGCCGCCCATAACAATTAGAATAACTACTAAAACAATACCGTACACTGACTCTCCCTCCTTTTATTCTTATCTATTTTGCCGCTTTACGCATTAAAGAAATCCCGACAATTAATCCTATGGTATTCGGCATCCAAGCGGCAACTAAAGGATTTACCGAACCGCCTTGTGCAAGCGTCGAGGAAATTGTCATAATTGTATAGTAAACAAAAATAATAATAATACTTATCCCAAACCCAATAGATGAGCTCGTCCGATTTGGTTGTAAACCCAAAGGCGTCCCAATTAAAGCAAAAATAAACGTTGCAAAGGGAATCGTAATTCGCTTATACAACTCTACTTCCAATTCATTTGTATCTACAGATTGCATCTGCATAGCTTTAATTTGATGCCGTAGCTCTCGCATCGTCATTTCATCAGGTTTTTTCTGAGAGCGTATAATTTCATTTGGCGACTGCGAAATCGGCAAAATTTGCTGCGAGAATTTTAATGTACGTTGTACATTCCCCTCTGCCGATAAATCATAAAGAATTCCATTATGCATCGTCCAGTGATCATTACTCCAGTCAGCCTTCTCAGCATTTTGCACCCGCACAAGCGTATCATTTTCAAACTCTTGTATAGAAACACCATACATCGCCATTGTTTGCGCATCATAACGTCGTGCATAAGTCAATCGATTAATCTGTCCTTCTTTTATCTCTTTCAATACGACATGATCTTGTGATTTTGGCGCAGTATTGCCTTTTATTTCAAAGTTAACAACATAACTATATCCTTCATTGGCTCTGGGTACTACATGCTCATTAAATAAAATAGCAAAGATACTAACTACAAGTGCAATAATAAATACAGGCATAGCGATGCGATAAAAACTAATTCCACCTGACTTCATCGCTGTTATTTCGCTACTTGCCGAAAGCCTGCCAAATGACAATAGCGTTGCTAGTAACATCGACATAGGAAAAGTCAAAACAACAATGCTAGGCAAACTATAAATAAAAAGCTTAATAACCGCCTGAATAGAAGCACCGTAATTCGTTACATATTGCGCAATTCTAAAAAGTGTACTTGAACCAATAAAAACGCTAGAAAAGGCAAAAATCCCAAAAATAAAAGTACCTAACATTTCTTTGATGATATATTTGTCTAAAATCCGCATATTCTTCTCCCTCATAGGGTTTTATCCGATGACTAACGGGCGCCCCTCTCTTTAATATAGAAGTAAAGACCACCGTAAGCCTCTGGACTACTTATCTGCTCGCAGAAGAGTTAAAACTCTCACTGAATAGCCGTGTTTATCCTAGACGTAAACAGTTTCTTATTTTTAACGGTTTACCTTTTAGATACTTTCTAAACTTAATACAAACCAAAATTTACTATAGACTAAATTTCTCACCGAGATAGAATTTCCGTGCAATTTCACTAGATGCAATCGTTTGTCTATCTCCCTCAATTAATATTTTTCCCTGATTTAATATATAAGCACGATCCACAATGCTAAGCGTCTCTCTTACATTATGATCAGTGATTAATATCCCAATTCCACGTTCGCGCAGATAGGCAATAATATCTTGAATATCTGCAACTGCAATCGGATCGACTCCAGCAAAAGGTTCATCTAAAAGGATAAAATTAGGGTCTGTAGCTAAGCAACGAGCAATTTCCACCCGTCTACGCTCCCCACCCGATAGTTCAGTTCCTTTTCTATCACGCACATGAAGCACATGAAATTCCTTTAATAAATCTTCCACTTTTATTTTTCTGTCATTTCTACTCATTGGCGTTGTTTCAAGTATCGCCATAAGATTATCTTCAACAGTAAGCTTCTTAAAAATAGAAGCCTCTTGTGCCAAGTATCCCACCCCATATTTAGAGCGCTTATACATAGGTAAATGCGTAACACTTTCTCCTGAAATAGAAACATCTCCACTGGTGGGTCTTTCTAGTCCAACAATCATATAGAATGTCGTCGTCTTTCCAGCTCCATTTGGCCCCAACAAACCAACAACTTCCCCTTTTTCAACCCGAATGGAAACTCCATCAACAACATTACGTTTTTTGAAAGTTTTAATTAAATTTGCAGTCTCAATAAACATGAATCCGCCTCACTTTGCGGTTATTTTTCATTTGGTTTAATCACTAATTCACTCTGATTACTTTGTGAGGCTGGCTTTTCTTCCAAATACATCGTTAATGTTTTACCTCGTAAAGTATTATTGTCTTGAACAGCCACTGCATTACCAGAAAGGACAATCTTTCCTTGCTGTCCTTCTCCACCATAATAAGTTGCAACATCGCCCGTAGCATCAAGATTGCGCGTTTGGCTTACAATATGAACGTTTTCAGTAGCAACAGCTCGATTTTCTTTGACAAAATGCTCTAGCTTCTCAGAGGTCATTACTCCGTCTGGCATAGAAATCTTAGCATTGCTATTAATCAACACATAATCTTGGTCTAAGAAATAGTCCACCTGCGGTCCAGTTAGCGTACTTGTTCCTTTCACGAGTACAACATCTCCAACTGCTATAACATGTTTATTGTCAATAGACCTAACATTTGCTGCCGTTAAATCCATATCCTCTTTAACCATACGGACACCGCCATCGATTTCAGCTTCCTTACTTTTTGTATTATAAGTTGCTTTCATGCCTGTTATGACCGCGTTCTCCTGTACCATTTTTACAGAGCCCGTAGCTGTCATCATACCAGTTGTTGAATCATACTCAATCACATCTGCCGATAAGTCTATAGGCTTATCATTTGCGGCATATAAGGGTGAGGCAATAGCCATACATAACATTGTTGTTAAACACATTTTTTTCAAATTCATTACTCTGCACCACCTTTTATTACATGAGCATTTCCTTCTACTTTTACTTTATTCATGCCCGAATCGGTTTCCATTTTATCACCAGTAATCACAGTATCTGCTTGAACAATTTTAATATTTCCCTCTCCGGAGAATTTTTGGATACTATTTTGCCATAAAACCTGATCTGCAGTAAAGTTAGATCCATCATTTCTGGTCGCAATTACTTTTTCTGTAATAATAATATCATGCGTTTTATTATCATACACTGCAGTCGGTGCTGTCAAGTTAATGTTATTCCCATCGTCTTGATAAAAAACGCCTTGAATATTTTTCAATGTAATATTTTTCGTTTGTGGATCAATCGTGATCGTTTCAGCTGTAAGATCCCAAATCTTTTTGCCATCTTTTTCTTCGCTCAATGTATTCCCTTCATATGTTAGGATTTTTTGAGCTTCATCTTCTTCCTTTTGAACATGAATTTGCGTGTTGTCAGAAAAAGCCCAATACAAAACACCACCAACAGCCAAAAAAGTACAGATAAACAATGTCATTACTGATTTATTCATGCTTACCTGCTCCCTTCTTCGCATGATGTTTTCCCGCTTGTTTTTCTTCATTTAGCGGCGTGTTCCAACGCTTTTGAAACCACATCCATTGACTTGGATTCTCGCGAATTACCGATTCAATCAAATTTGTCATTTTTACTGTAATGTTATATAAATCTTGTTCTTCATTTCCTGTGTCATTAAAATAAAATGGTTCATGCACCTGTGCTATATGTTTTCCATCTTTATCCCTTAACATGAATACAGGTACAATTGGCGATTTAAATCGTTTCGCAAAAACCGCTGGTCCTAAAGGCGTTGATGCTGGGATGCCAAGAAAATCAATAAATGCCCCTCCTGGACCTGCATCTTGATCGGCTAAGAAGGCTAATACTCTGCCTTTTTTCAACGCTTTTGCCGCTCCTACTAATTCTGTTGTCCCACGCGAAAATATTTCCATACCCACCATTTCGCGATACTCATTTAAAAGTCTTGTATGCTGATCATTGGGTTGGCGTTTAATAACACTTGACAAAGGTAATCCCGCATAAGCAAGCGCTGCACCGAGCCATTCCCAGTTACCAATATGCGCCGTTAACAAAACAACACCATGTCCTTTTGCTAAAGCGTCCTCAAAACGTTCTAAGTGATTTATTGTAATAAAATCTTGATAATTGTCTTTTGTTAATTTAGGCGTTCTAAGTATCTCTACAAAATTCTTCCCAATATTATCGAACATCTTTCTTGCTAAACTATCGGCCTCTACTTTTGAGATATTTAAACTACGCATCATTTGCCTTGTCGCACGATTTCGTTGTTTCGCCGCAATATAATAATACAACTTGCCTAATATTCGTCCAGTACTTAGAACTAAACCATAAGGTAATAAACACAAAAAGCGGCTGAGTGCTTTAAAAAACCAATATTGCATATAACCGCCATCCTTTCCAATATACAAAAATCAGGGCGAGAAACCCCGCCCACACCATAACCAACAAATCAATGAATCGTAATCTTATTTCAACTATTGTTTTGTTTCCAGCAATGGCTGTCTTGTAAAATAAGTTTCAATGAGACTGTCCCATTTTCCTTGTGATTTTAAAATCATTTCAACAATTTCTCTTACTGCACCTTTGCCGCCTTCTTTTCTTGCGACATAATGCGCAACTTCTTTTACCTCATATGCAGCATTATCTACTGCACAGGCAAGTCCTACTTGAAGCATTACCGGCAAATCGATTAAATCATCCCCAACATATGCGATCGTATCATCTTCTAGATGATACTTTTCTTTCAACATATGAAAGGCTGATAATTTATTTGCCACCCCTTGATACACTTCCGTAATATTGAGCTCTTGACTACGTATTTTGACAATTTCCGAAGTTCTTCCAGTAATAATCGCTGTCTTTATTCCTGCTTTATGCAACAAGCTAATTCCAAGTCCATCTTGGCAGTTAAAGTTCTTCATAAATTCCCCTGTAGTTCCTACTACAATAGTTCCATCAGTAAGTACGCCATCTACATCAAAAATCACCATTTTTATCCGAGTGGCACGTTTACTATAGTACATTATACCACTCCTTGACGCAATAAGTCAGTAAGATGCAAAATACCAATCGGTTCTTTTTTCTCATTGATCACTGGTAGTACTGTAATTGGTCTTGGCTGGTGCTTTTCCATAAGATGAAGTGCAGCAGCAGCCAGTTTTTCTTTTGTAATCGTTTTTGGATTTGGCGTCATGATTTTTGCAACGGCTTCATCAAGGAATTGATGTCCCTTTTCAATGCTGCGACGAATGTCTCCATCTGTTACAATTCCAACTAAAATACCATTTTCATCAACAATAGAAGTCGCACCCAATCCTTTTTCCGTCATTGTAAAGATAGCTTCTTTTACTGTTTTATCTCGACCAATGACAGGATTATCTTCGCCACTATGCATTGCATGTTCCACATTTAACAACAGCTTTTTCCCTAGCGCACCACCCGGATGAAATAATGCAAAATCTTGTGGAGTAAAATTGCGTTCTGATAGCAAAGCAACAGCTAATGCATCTCCCATCGCAAGTGTAGCTGTCGTGCTAGCCGTTGGAGCTAATCCCAAAGGACAGGCTTCACGCTCTACACTAATATCTATAAACACTTCTGCATGATCAACCATCGTAGATTTTCTGCGTCCACACATCGCGATAATCGGTGCGCCAATGCGCTGAATAATCGGTAAAATATTTACCACTTCAGCACTTTCACCGCTGTTCGATATCGCAATGACGATATCATGGCAAGTCACCATCCCTAAATCGCCATGAAAAGCTTCTGCTGGATGAAGAAAGAAGGATGGGGTTCCCGTACTCGCAAACGATGCAGCAATCTTTCTGCCAATGATTCCCGATTTCCCCATGCCTGTTACAATAACTTTTCCCTTACAAGCCAGAATCATTTCTACAGCTCTATTGAACTCTTCATCAATTCGAGGAATTAATGCTTTTATTGCTTCAGCTTCAATATTTAAAACATCTATTGCTTGTTTATTAGACATTTTTCTCCGCTCCCTATAGATATTTTTAAACTTTTATTACTTATGTTTACGTACAACTTCATCAATTGCTAATGCATCTTTTAAAAGCGCTTCTAACTTATCTACATAAACCATGTTCGGCCCATCACAAAGTGCCTCTTCTGGATTGTCATGTACCTCCATAAAGAGTGCATCAACGCCTACAGCTACAGCGCCACGTGTTAAGTATTCAACAAACTCACGTTGTCCAGCAGAAGATGTTCCGGCTCCACCTGGCAACTGAACGCTATGCGTCGCGTCAAAAACTACCGGATACCCAAAAGAACGCATAATCGGGAAGCTGCGCATATCTACAACTAGATTGTTATAACCAAAGCTTGCGCCCCGTTCAGTTAATAAAATATTTTCATTGCCAGCCTCACGAATTTTACGTGCTGCATTCTCCATATCTTTCGGCGATAAGAATTGACCTTTCTTAATATTTACCGTTTTCCCTGTTTTAGCCGCCGCATTTAATAAATCCGTCTGTCGGCATAAAAAGGCTGGAATCTGCAATACATCAAGTACTTCAGCAGCAGCTTCTACTTGTGTTATACAATGAATATCACTAACGATTGGAACTTGTAACTCGTCTTTAATCGTTTTTAAAATTTTAAGACCTTCTTCAAGTCCCGGTCCGCGAAAAGCTGTATAGGAAGAACGATTCGCTTTATCAAACGAAGCTTTGAAAATATACGGAATCCCTAAACGAGTCGTAATTTCCTTTATTGCACGTCCAATCTTTAAACTTCGCTCTAGTCCTTCTATTACACAAGGTCCTGCCAAAAGCGCAAGAGGTTGTCCCGCACCAATCTTTACTGAGCCAATTTGAACTGTATTCATTATAATCCCTCCACGATTTCTTTTTTTAATAATTGATTCACTTTTTCTAAATCTTCCACAGTATCTACACCAATGAAATGAAAATCTGTTTTTAACACTTTAATTTTATAGCCATTTTCCAAGGCCCGAAGCTGCTCTAGTGATTCGCTTTTCTCTAGCGGAGTTGATGGCATAGCTGCAAATTTAAGTAAAAAATCACGACGATATGCATAAATGCCAATGTGTTTATAAACAGGAATTTCATCTGCCTTACGCGGATATGGTAAAAGCGACCTGGAAAAATATAAAGCATAGCCTTGTAAATCCGTCACTACCTTTACATTGTTTGGATTATTTTGCTCTGCCTCTGGAATAGGCGTCATTAAGGTAGCCATATTTAATTCACTATCTTTTTCAAAAACTTCAGCTAAATTATCAATAATGCTAGGTTCGATTAATGGTTCATCGCCTTGTACATTAATGATTACATCAACATCAGGATATTTTTGCGCTACTTCTGCCAATCTATCCGTTCCCGTCGCATGCTCAGCCGATGTCATAACAACAGATCCCCCAAAATTTTTCACTGCTGCAAAAACTTTTTCATTGTCCGTAGCAACTAAAACTTCATTTGGTAACTTTGCTAGGCTTGCGCGTTCATATACACGTTGAATCATCGGTTTACCTGCAATATCAGCAAGTGGCTTACCTGGCAGACGTGTAGATGCGTATCGCGCAGGAATTACACATAAAATCTTCATCGTTTCATCTCCGAAAAATAAAGCTTATCGCTTTTTGTTTTTTAAACTTGTTCCAATCAATTCAATAAATTCATGATAGCCATCAATAAATCCAATTTCCATACTTAACACATAGACTGGCAAATCACGGCTAGAATGAATGAATTCAGATGGTATTTTTACTAAATCTTTTTCTGTTATAATAAGTGCTTCCGACCCAGATTCAATGGCATTATCCATAATAATTTGCATTTCTGCCATCGTATAATCATGGTGATCAGCAAATCTGACGCTTTCAATCACTTGTGCACCAACGTCGTTAATCGTCTGTTCAAAGGATGCTGGATTTCCTATAGCCGATACTGCTGTAACCTTTTTCCCTCGTAAACTATCAATTGAAGTGATATGCGTTGAAGCGCCCTTATACCAATCAGCAACTTCAACAAAGTATTTTGGACTATGCACACTTGTCACAATTAATGCTTTTTCATTATATTTTTTCACTGTATTTTTAATGATGTTACAAGCATCAGGATCTGCTTGGTCAACTTTTGTCAATAAGCAAACATCGGCTCGATTTAAATGGTTTAACGGCTCACGTAAAGTGCCTCGCGGCAACATGTAATTATTACCGAAAATATTAATGGCATCAATGAGCAAAATATCTAAATCGCGAACCAATCGCCAATGTTGATAACCATCATCAAGAATAACGACGTCAGCGTGAAGCTGTTCAACAGCATATTGTCCTGTAACGGCTCTATCCGCCCCAATTAACACAGGAACCTTTGGTAAGTTTTTCGCTAAAAGAAAAGCTTCATCACCAGCTTCAGTTGCTGACATGTAAATTTTTTCCCCATCAGAAACAACGCCAACTTCGCCTTTCCATTTTGCCCGATACCCGCGATTTAAAATCACTACCTTATATCCCATATCGCGAATCGCTACAGCCAATCGCTGTGCAGTTGGCGTTTTCCCCGTCCCACCAACTGTGATATTTCCTAAACTGATGACATGACAATCGAGTTTATATTGTTTTAGCACCCCCCAGCGATAAAACGCTAGCTTTAAATCTAAGAGCTGACAATAAATGAAAGAAAAAAAGTATAGCACCCTCATGAAAATATTTGCAATAACCCCTTTTGTTTCACCATGTACCAGCTTATATAAGTAACTCTGAATATTTTCGATAATATCATCACTTTTATTAATATTGTGTACAGTAGATTTCCTTTTATATTCTTCAAGCACCTCACGCAAAATTACTGCACTCTTACGTGATGCACCTTGATTTTCACGTACAATTGATAACGTTTCATCTTCCATCGCTTTTTTTGCCTCAGGCTGTTCTAACAATCTAAGCACGGCTTGAGTTAAATCTTCTGCATTCTTTACTGTTAGACATGCTTTACGCGCTGAAAATAACGCATACGTATCTTTAAAGTTAAACATATTAGGCCCAACAATAATCGCTTTACCATGCGCCGCTGGCTCTAATATATTGTGTCCACCATGCGAAACTAGACTTCCTCCCACATAAACAATATCTCCAACACCATAAATTTTACCCAATTCACCAATCGTATCTAAGATAACAATATCATGCTGATTCGTTAGTTTTTCTTTTAATGCAGTCCGTTTCGATGCTCGAAAATGATAATGTTGTGCTAAGTCAACGATCTCATCCGCTCTCATAATATTACGCGGCGCAATAATTAATTTCACTTTTGGAAACCGTTCACGAATCCTACTAAACGATTTAAAAATAACTTCTTCTTCGCCATTATGCGTACTACCAGCAAGCAAAATCATCTCACAATTGGCAAGTCCCATTTCCTCACGCAATATCTTTTTTTCATTTTCCGTGATATCGGTATAGGTTTGATCAAATTTTGTATTGCCTGTTACCGTAACAAGCTCTGGTGGTGCGCCTAGTTGAACGATATACTGTGCATCAATATCCGACTGCATGCAAAACTTGCTTACTGTTCCAATCATATCCTTTAATACACCGCGCAAATGATGGTATCGTCTTACACTCTTGTCACTAATCCGCCCATTCACCATCATCACCGGAATCTTATACTTACGCGCTGCTTTTAAGAAATTCGGCCACAGTTCTGTTTCTACAGGTAAAAATACACTCGGCATAACTTTCCTTACTACTCCGCTGCTAAGCCATGGTAAATCTAATGGAAAATAAATAATGCTGTCCGCATCTTTTACAATCCGCTTTGCCATCGCATAACCGTTATTCGTCACAACTGAAACTAAAATTGGTTTTTTCGGAAACTCTTTGCGGAATTCCTTAATTAATGGGCTCGCTGCTACGATTTCTCCTACAGATGCTGCGTGTACCCATATACAATTTTTCTTAGCAACAGGGTCAAGAATATGCGGTGGCAAAAGACCAAAGCTCTGCTTAAGCCGTTCCCAAAAACCATCTTCCCGCATCGTCCGAATTGCAAAAATCGGCAATGCAATTACAACCAATAGAATAGCAGCTATATTGTATATTATTTGCATGTTTTTACCTCACAATTCTCATCGACTTATCTGCTCTTATTAAACTGAATCTGATACAAACTGCTATACAATCCGCCTAAAGCAAGCAACTCCTCGTGTGTACCACGTTCTACAATCTTACCTTTCTCCATAACCAAAATCATATTCGCTTTTAAAATCGTTGATAATCTATGCGCAATTACAAAAGAAGTACGGCCAACCATCAATTGATCCAAAGCGGCCTGTACCAGCTTTTCACTCTCTGTATCAAGTGCAGATGTTGCTTCGTCAAGAACTAAGATACGAGGATTTTTTAAAATAGCACGCGCAATCGCCAGCCTCTGTCTTTGACCGCCTGACAAACTAGACCCACGTTCACCAATCTGCGTTTGATACCCTTCCGGCATTGCCATAACAAACTCATGGGCATTTGCCGCTTTAGTTGCTGCAATCACTTCTTCTTCTGTCGCATTTAAATCACCGTAGAGTATATTTTCATAAACTGTTCCATTAAATAAAACAGTTTCCTGCGGTACAATCCCAATTTGTTCTCGTAGCGAATGCATCGTTACCTCTCGAATATCTATATCATCTACAAAAATCGCCCCAGCCGTTGGATCATAAAAACGCGGTAATAAATTTGCAATCGTCGTTTTGCCTGCGCCACTTGGGCCGACGATCGCAACCATCTGCCCAGCTTTTGCCTCTAAGCTTACATTATCCAAAGCCATTTCGCCTTCTTTATAGGCAAAGCTCACCTCTTTAAAACTAACCTTGCCTTCAATTTTTGCTAATGGTTTAGCATTCGGTTTATCTATAATCTCTGGAGTTGTATCAAGTACTTCAAATACACGTTCAGCCGCTGCCATTGCTTTTTGAATATTCCCAAACACACGACTTAAACGTTTAATTGGATTTGCTAAGTTTACCGCATAAATTAAAAATGCCATCAAAGCTCCTGCCGTTAAGTTACCATTGATTACTTCAAGTCCACCATACCAAATGATAACCATAACACCAATCGCTGCTAAAAACTCAACCACGGGCGTTAACGTTGCCATAATCTGCGTATTTTTCATTTGTGCCGCGAAATTAGAATAATTTTCTTTTTTAAACCGTTCTATTTCATAGTCTTCCCGAACAAAGGATTTTACTACACGAACCGATGAAATAGCCTCCTGTAAAACAGAGGTAATATCAGCAATTCTTTCTTGCATAACAAAGCTAGTCTGTTTTAGACGTCTCCCAAAAATCTTCATTGCATGTGCAATTACCGGCATAGTAATCAGAGTCAGCAAAGAAAGTTTCCAATGCAAGTAAAACATTGTCCCTAAGGAGCCGATTAAAATAGCCCCTTCCGTAACCAACTCAACCATACTGTCAACAAGGGCAGTTTGCAAGGCAGCTACATCATTTGTAACATAACTCATGATCGTACCAGTTTTGCGTTTCTCATAATAAGAAAGCGATAACTTTTGTAAATGCCGATATAATACTTCGCGGATATCAATAATAATTTTTTGTGCAATGTAACTCATTAAATAAGTCTGCCCATAAAAGAAAATTCCACGAAAGAAAAATACAACTACGATTCCTATCGCTATGCTATTGAGCATCATTAAATTACGCTGTGCCAACACTTCATCAATAACATCTTTTACTACCCAAGGAACATATAAATTTGCCGCAGCAGCTAAAACAATACAAACAACAGCTAATAAAAAGCGTGGAATATATGGTTTTGCATACATCAGTAACCGTTTATAAGTATTCATAAAATTCTCCTATCTTTTTTTCGCTGCATTCAATACAACTTGTGCTGCTCGTTTTACCGCCCCACCAGCACCAAGTTTCTCTTTTACTGCTAGTAATTCTTTACGCACCTTTTCCCCTTGTTCACTTAAAGGTAAAAGTGCCAAAGTCTCTCTTGCAATATTATCAGCATTGACTTCATATTGCAATAATTCAGGAATAATACGTTTGCCAGCGACAATATTCGGCAAACTGATATTTGGTATTTTCACCAGTAATCGACCGATAAAATACGTCATCGCTGCCATTTTGTAAATGACGACCGTTGGTAAACCTAAAATTGCAGCTTCAAGCGTAACCGTCCCTGAAGCTGCAATTGCCGAATCAGCAATCGCCATTAAATCATATGTATTTTCAAACGTCAATTTTACATTCACGCTGTATTGTTTTATCATACCTTGCAACATTTCCTGGGAAATTGTCGATGCTACAGGCAATATAAATTGACATTCTGGATAAATTAATTTTATTTTTTCGGCACTTTTGAGCATCACCGGCAACAAATTCTCAATTTCATGCTTGCGGCTTCCAGGCAATAATAAAATAACGGGCTGATTCGGATTGATACCAAAAAACTTATACGCCGTTTCTTTATCCATCGAAGGTTTTATGATATCAATTAAAGGATGGCCAACAAACTCTACATCCGCACCAGCTTTTTGATATACCTCAGCTTCAAATGGGAAAATGGAAGCAATCTTGTCTACAATCTTCGCTACCGACTTTGCCCGTCCTTTTCGCCAAGCCCAAGCAGATGGGGGAATATAAGAAACTACAGGGATACCTAATTCACGAGCTTTTGGCGCCAATCTCATGTTAAAATCCGGATAATCAATTACTAATAATACATCCGGTTGCTCTTTTTTCATTAAATCAATAAGCTCATCACGCAAACGAAAAAATCTAGGTAAATTTTTTACTACCTCGACAAATCCAATAATACCAAGATCAGCAATATCGTGTACAATCTCAACTCCCGCCTTACGCATGGCCTGCCCACCCATACCAAAAATACGAATATCTGGCTCTAATTCTTTTAATGCATCTGCAATACTAGCACCATGCAAATCACCGGAAGCTTCACCTACCGATATCATGACCTTGTGCATCTTATTTCCCCTCCATTGTTTCAATCTTTTTACTATAATCAAAAAAGCGCAAAAGGACGCTACGCTTTTAGCATCCTTCGCGCCCTATTATCATTATTTACATCGCTAGAATTGTTATTCCATTTTCATCCGCAAATTGAATAACTTTTTCTCTATCCACAACAAGTGTTTTTCCAGCCTCTATTACAAGTGCTACAGCTTTCGCCTCGCACATAGATTTCAATGTATCAAGACCAACCGCTGGAACATCAAAACGATTGTCTTGCTTTGGCTTTGCAACTTTAGCTACAGTTACTTTGCCGCGTCCTAATTGCCCACCACGTTTAATACATTCATCCGTGCCTTCAATTGCCTCCACTGCCATAACAGCCAAATCTTTAACAACGACTGTTTGTCCAATGTCTAATCCGCCAATGGCCTTTGCCATTTTAAATCCAAATTGCATATCATCTTTTTCTGCTTGCGTAGGCTCACGTTTTGTCAACACTCCTGGTGCCGGCATTAAAAACCGAATAAGCGCTGTTTGATCAAACGCCGTCATTCCTTCTGCTGCTAATTCACGAACAAACGCTAACATTAATGTATCATCACTATTGTCAGGTAAAGATGACAATAACTTTTGCATACGTGCATCCAAGATAACTTTACCATTAAACATCAATTCTTTCGTTACTTTGCCAATCATCGTAACTTTTTCAACTTCGTTTTCTTTTAAAAAAGCAAAGATTCTCTCAAGATCGCCAACCTGAATTTGTGCAAATGTATCTGAAACTTGAGCTAGTCTTGCATCTACACCCTCTACTAGCCCTACTGTGACTATCGAAAACCCCATTTTACGCGCTGCACAAGCAATTTCTACTGGCAACTTGCCAATGCCTGCTAGTAAACCTATTTTCTCCACATTCTTATCCTCCGAATAAAACAGTTTTTATTCGCCAACTTCTTTACGTCCGCGGCAAATTCCCCGTTCAGCATTACGCAAGAATCTTAAAAAATGATCCACTTCCGAGCAAGAATCCACTTCCTGTTCAATCATAGCAATCGCTTGTGCTAAGCTCAATCCCGAACGATACAATAATTTATAAGCTTTTTTTATGCTGCGCCTTGATGCAATCGGAATACCCGCCCTTGACATACCAACGCTGTTTAATCCTGAAACCTTTGCCGGATGTCCATCAACGATTGTATAAGGTACAACATCCTGCACTACTTTCGATGCCCCACCAATCATTGCATTTCGTCCAACTTTTACAAACTGATGTACACCAGTCAGTCCACCGATAACAGCGCGATCTTCTACGGTTACATGTCCAGCAAGTGTAGCTGCGTTTGACATAATTACATTGTTACCAACGACACAATTATGCGCAACATGCGTATAAGCCATCATTAGACAGCTGCTGCCAATTCGTGTTTCTTCACCTTCACCAGTTGCACGGTTTACCGTTGCACATTCGCGAATTTTTGTATTATCACCAATAAATACATAAGATTTTTCACCAGCAAATTTCAAATCTTGTGGTTCTGCACCAATTGACGCACCTGGGAAAATAACGCAATTTTTGCCGATGCTTGTCCACCCATCTATTACAACATGAGCCCCTATCTTTGTTCCATCGTCAATAACGACATTTTCTCCAATTACCGCGTACGGTCCAATTTCAACATCCTTGCCAATACGCGCCATTGGATGAACTACGGCAGCTTCATGTATCTTATGCAATGCGATAACCTTTTCTGCTTTCATCACCATGTCACTCCTTCTTAAAATAGTATGTGAACGTCTAACGTATCATTTTCTTTAACGTTTATATAGTCCAGCTAGTCAGTCTAAATTAAACATCCAATAAACCGGCTTAATTCGTCATTTTTGCGAATAATTTCTATTATTGCTAACGTTTTCACCAAAAATCCACCAAATATCTTGAATTTATTTCTTTTCTGGCGCTTTTAATGCAAAAGTAAATTCTCCTTCTGCTACCAATTGTTCCTCTACATAAGCTTGGCAAAAAATCTTTCCAATAGAACCACGCACTTTTATCAATTCAGCCACCATACGTAATTGATCTCCTGGAATCGCAGGTTTTCTAAATTTCACGCGCTCCATCGCTCCAAAATAAGCAATTTTTCCGCGATTCTCTTCTGGATAAAGCATTGCCACTCCACCAACTTGCGCCATTGCTTCCAGAATAAGTACTCCCGGCATGACCGGCTGCCCCGGAAAATGCCCTTGGAAATGAGCTTCAGTCATTGTAACATTTTTAATGCCTACAGCTCTTTTCATCGGCTCTAATTCAATAATTCTATCCACTAATAAAAATGGATAACGATGTGGTAAAATTTCTTGTATTTCCGTTACATTTAACACCATTTAAAATCCTCTCCTTACTCCACGAAACCTTTTATTTTTCTTGCCAATGATGTATTAAGCGCATGACTTGACTTCACTGCAATGATATGCCCACGTATATTTCCAGCTAAACGCATATCCCCGACAACATCTAAGACTTTATGGCGAACCAACTCATCTTCATATCTAAGTGGATTTAACGCTTTTACCTCATCATATACAATGACATTCTCAATAGAACCACCTAAACCTAACCCCATCTTTTGCAATGCTTCAATTTCCTTTGTAAAGGCAATCGTACGTGCTGGTGCAATTTCCTTAGTAAAAGTCTCCGCGTTGATCTCAATATCACAATACTGTACACCCAACATCGGATGTGGATTTACTGAAGTAAATGAAATTCTAAAACCATCATAAGGAATAACCGTAATAAATTTATCTTTTTCGCGTGCTGTATACACTTTATCAATTACAATAACCTGACGCTTGGCCTCTTGCTCTACAAGTCCTACATCTTTAATTAAATTAACAAAAACAATCGCACTTCCATCCGCCACCGGTGGTTCTGGTGCATTCATTTCTATATAGCAGTTGTCCAACTGCATTGCATTGCATGCCGCCAACAAATGTTCCACCGTAAAAACTTTTGCCTCGCCATTTTCCAACGTTGTTGCTCGCATTGTAGCAGTAACATTGTCAGAAATAGCAGCAACGTGTGGACATCCTGGCAAATCTACGCGAACGAAAACAATTCCCGTATTTGCAGGCGCTGGTTTTATTGTAACCGTCACTTCACATCCCGAGTGCAAACCAATACCTGTATATGTCGCATTCTTTGCAATCGTAGTTTGATACTGCATAAAAAAATCCTCCTGACATGATAACCTTTGTTTATTCTACAAAATATTAGCGACTACTGCAAGCTTTACCTTGAAAAATGAATAAAAATACGTAAATATTCTAAATAAAACCAATCATTAACTTTAAATTGTATTCATTTGATAATCAATGAGATCTTTGTATGTTTTTCCTATTGTCGACTGTGGATTCGTGAAAATCTCAATAGGTTTTCCACTCTCTACAATCTTCCCTTTATTCATGAGAAGAATACGATCAGCCACTTTTAATGCAAAAGACAACTCATGCGTTACTACGAGCATTGTACTAGCTCTATATTTTGCCAGTTCTTCCATGATGACTAAAACTTCCCGAACTAAAATTGGATCAAGCGAAGCAGTTGGTTCATCCCATAAAATTAATTCTGGTTCAAAGGCTAAAGCCCTAGCGATTGCGACGCGTTGCTGCTGCCCACCCGATAGTTCGCTCGGTTTATAATCCATATATCTTCCCAGCCCCACTTTTTCTAAAATTGCAACAGCACGTTTTTTTGCCTCATCATAAGAAACCCGCCCCATCACTAATCCTAGCATCACATTTTCCAGTGCAGTAAGCCTAGCAATCAAATTAAAATGCTGAAAAACATACCCAATTCGTTTTCGCATTGCCAATAATTCATTTTTATGCAACCCCGTAATATCTATGCCATCGAAAAAAACAGTGCCAAAGTCAGGTTCAACTAGACGATTGATCATTCGGATTGTTGTAGACTTCCCACAGCCAGACGGCCCCATAATCACAACTGTTTCTCCTTTGTCCGCATGTAATGCTAAGTGATCAACAGCCCTAATATCACCAAAGTCTTTTGTCAAATCTCTGATTTCCAGCAAAAAATCATCCCCTCTATTTGAATAACAATCTCCGACGATTCAATTTCTGTAATAATCCCGGTCTTGCATTTGGAATAACAATTTCTCGCATGATTTCATCAAAGCTCATCCCTAGGGATTCTGCTGCTAATATTTCCTCTCTTTCTATTGGACTTATTTTTTCACTATAAAAATCCATAAATATACCTAACAAAGCACCAATCATTGGGATCATATAAAATGGAACATACGGGATTCCACCACCCGCTAATAAAAATATCGTACTTAGCAGAATTGCGCCTACAGCCATTCCATAAATTTTATCAGTCGTGAAGAACCCATTTTTTTTATCATCTCTTCGCATCTTTAGCGCTGCCATGATAGAGGTATGATCTAGCGCCAGTAAAACCAATGTCAACACAAGCGCTGTAAGCCCGGCTAAAACTGCTTGAACTTCATTTAAGACTTGGTATACCTGCAAGTAAATATTGGGCTCTATAACGCCTAAATCAGCTTGCAATACACCAACATTTTCATGACCTATCGACTGAATAACGATTGGTTTTAAATCTGTTAATGCAATATTACGATCTAAAAGGAATTGTAATCTTTGCCCCAAAGAAAAATGTCCCGCCATTAATTTATCCAATAACTTAACAGAAGCATAAATTTCTTCATCTTTCATATTGGGAATTGATGCTGCCATATAACGCAATTCTGTTGCTGCTTGCTTTAAATCAGCTTCGGCAATATCCGTAAGTTTTGTTTCTAAGTTCATCAAATTATTTTCAGCCGAACTATGGTTAATGCTTTTTAAGATTTCTGTAATGCCTTTTCCTTCCTGTGCTAATCCATTAAGAACGCTTTGTGCCTTTACTGCATCATCATGCATCTCATCCATGCCGGTTAACAATTGCTGAAAATTTTCTAATTTATTTTTTGTTACCTCCAATGCTTGTACAGAGGAGGTAACGTCGGCATTAAAAATTTGAATCAATTTCAACCCTGTATGCAATGTTTTAATAGAATTTATAGAACTCTCCAATTGATTCTTGACGCCTTTTACATCAATAGAACTAATATCAATCGTGGTTTTATTTAATATGGCTACTGCATCATTCATTCTATTCAATGTTTTTTCTAAACGCTGGTTATTGTTATTATATCCGTCAATCGCCTGCCGCACTGTTTTACTGACCTGCACAGTATCTTTTGCTAGATCGGGAACTTTTTCAAATAATCCAGCTGCTTTTTCAATTGCATTTGCTAATCTTATCCGAGGATTTTGATATTCAACTTTCCCTACAAAGCCTTGTACTTTTTCCCCTTCCATTTTATAAATTCGATGATCCTTTATCTTTTCAGAATCCCCTTGCGTGATTACAGCCTGTGCTGTACCATCATTATTTAATTCTTCTACAATTGCAATAATATTTCCTCGCAAAAAATCATCGCCAATTTGCGGTTCACGAAGCGAGGTCCCTTGCAGAAGCATCAAATCACCTTTGCGAATTTTACCTGACTCCCCAGGATAGATCGTAATCTTCGTCATATAGGCAAGAAAAAACTTTCTCATTTCCTGCATCGTGCTTACAGCATAAGCCATCTCATCTGCTTTTTCATCAATAGAAACATAATGAAGCATCGTAGGATGTAATTTTTCTGTTATATCATCGACAATAATTCCTGCCAAACGAACTGGATTTTCAGCCTCTGCCCCTGCCGGAAAATTGACTTCTAGTACTTGATAAGAGTTTAATTCATTCTCCACCCGCTCAGTTGCCGCCGCAATTTTGTCAACACCCTCTAAGACAATTCCAATCGATGTCCCAAGTCGATAGACAAAATTGACACCATCAATTGCCTCAAATCGTTTCATCAGCATATCTACAGCACCATTTGGAACCCCACGAATGCTTAGGCGTGGCTCAGTTATAATACTTACACCCGTAACTCCATAAATCGCTGAAAATAAACGATCAATATTTTCATAAATTTCTTTCGTTTTGCCTCCTGGAGGCAATGCAATGAAAAAATTGGCTTTACCTCCAATCGATGGTGCCTCTTTAAATTTTGATCCAGGAAAATTTGTCTCCAGCATCTGTTGCATTTGTATTTTCCCTTCTTCTCTACTCTCTTCTCTAACTTGAACAAGCAAATCGTATTCTCCATAGTCCCCGGTTAAACTTGTCAGTGTTTCCTGAAAGTAAAAATTAGCACCCAAAGATATTCCTTTAGCAACTAAAGCACTTAATAATATGCTAACTAACAATAAGATAAATATATCGTTACGAAAAAAATTATTTTTCATCCCCAGCACTCCATTTCCAAATCAAAACAAGATAATTTTACTTCATTATAGTTTTGATAAATCTGCTGGATTCGATACACAATATTTACACGATTTAAAAAGTAAAAAAATACCAATCCATATTTTTAGCGGATTGGTATTTTTTTAGCCGACGGCTAACCTGCTCTAAGATTCCCAACTTCTATAGTAGGAGTATATTCCAGAGCACAGGCGAGCAGCTAAGCCCCTGGATAAGATCGGTTAAAATCTAGGTGGAGTGAAAACTCTATCTAAATCAAGTCTACTTTATTTTTTAGCGTTTCCTCAGTATATTTCCAGCGATTATGAAGCCAGAACCATTCTTCAGGATGTTTCCGAATATGACTTTCAATAATCGTATTCAATAACTGTATCGTCCTGATTATGTCTTTAGTTTTATCATTTGTTTCTTCTACATAAACAGGCACCTGACAAGTTATCGTATAATATCCATCTTTATCTTCCGTAATAAAAGTTGGCACAATCGGTGCTTTTTTCATTCTCGCCAAAAAAGCTGTCCCCTGTGGGCAAGATGCCTCTCGATGAAAAAACGGCAGAATAACGCCATCTTCCGCTGCATCTTGATCCATTAATATTCCAATGATCATACCTTGACCCATTAATCGAATCATTTCCCTGACACCGCTCTTATATGTAACATGCATCCCCGACAATGTACGATATTCGTTAATAAACCTATCCATTGCCAAATTCGCCTGTTTCTGTGCAACCCCAACTAACGGGTATCCACTCGTAGCTAATGCCGCTCCAAGCATTTCCCAGTTTCCACTATGGGAAGTAGCTAAAACTACACCATTCCCATCAACTAAAGCCTTGTCCATATTTTCTATCCCGATAAAACGAACACGTTGCTTAATTTCCTTTGGTAAAATTGGAATTGCCAAAACATCCATAATCATTCTGCCAAATCGCGTCCAACTTGCCTTTGCAATGATTTGCGTTTCTTGCAGAGTTGTATTAAGTGACAATTGAATATTTCTCATTGCCATTATCTTACGTTTTTTAGGTACAAGTAGCCATGTAAGATTCCCGATCAAATTTCCAATCCACATTCGCAGCTTTAACGGCAAAACGCAAACAAATTTACTTAAAATTATCATTACTCCATACATGATATCACCACACATTTCTCAATAACCAAATAAATAATAAAGGAGGCACTGCGTTCTTTGATTTTTTAAACCAGCTGAAATCAGTGCCCTCTGTTTATTTATTTTTTTCTAGTTCAGCCAAACGTTTTTCTAATTCACGCATTTTTTTCATCATATTGGGAGCCTTATGCAAACTTGCCTGCACTCTTAACCACTCTTTATGCGGACGTGCTGGAAAACCAGCATAAAAAGATCCTGATGGAACGTTGTTTATCGGCGCCGTACGCGCTGCAAAAGTACAATTATCACCAATTTCAATATGCCCCACACAACCACATTGTCCGGCAAAAGTTACATGATGTCCAACTTTCGTACTCCCCGCAATTCCCGTTTGTGCTACAATTAATCCACCTTCACCAATTTGTACATTGTGCCCAAGATGAACTAAATTATCCACTTTAGTTCCTCGTTTTACTCGCGTAGATCCAGTAGTCGCACGATCAATGCCAACATTTGCACCAATTTCAACATCATCTTCTAAAACTACATTCCCCACCTGGGGCACTTTGTTATGCGTACCATTTTGCGTGACAAAACCAAATCCGTCACTACCAATTACAGCCCCACTATGAATGATATCTCTTTTCCCAACTTCACAAAACTCACGAATTGTTACATTAGGATAAATTGTACTTGATTCACCAACTCTAGCACCTTGTCCAACATATACATAAGGATAAAGCACTGCATTATCTTCAATCACTGCATCATCATCAATCACTACATATGGCATAATCGCAACATTTTTACCGATTTTTACATTATCTCTAACGATTACAGTAGAATGAACTTCCCTCTTAATCTTTAACGGAGGAGTAAACAACTCCAATAATTTTGTAAAAGCAACTCGTGGATTCTCTACCTGAATTGCAGGTTTAGCAAATACCGTAACATGTTTTGGAATAATTACTGCACCTGCATTACACCCCTCAGCTTCTTGTAAATGTGGCTCTACAGCAAAGGTAATATCCGTTAAATTAGCCTGTTCAATGCTTGTTGCTCCAGTAAATTTTATTTCACTCTCACCTAATATATTGCCGTCTACTAATGCAGCAATTTCTCTTAATGTTTTTTCCAAGAGTACAACCTCCTGTTACTGTAATTTTTTCACGACATCATCTGTGATATCAATTCCGCCATGTACTACCGCGTCTTTGTATAACACTGTAGAAATACTCTTTTCTTTTGCAACAGCAGAAATCGCTTCATTTACAGCATTTAAAATATCTTTTTGATAAGACTCTTGTAGCGTATTAAATTCCGTGCGAAGTGATACATAACGTTTTTGATAATCTTCTGGGCTAAGGTTAGCCTTTTCTTGCTCAAGTTGCGTAGACAACTCTTTTGCTTTTTCATCTAATTTTGCTTGTAAATCCTTTTGCATTTCTTGAATTTTTGGGGTATCGGAAATTTTACTGCCATCAACGACACCGACTTTTTCATTTGAGCATCCCCCAATAAAAACAGCCATAATAACAACTACAACTAATAATAATAAACGTTTTAAATGTAAGTTCATTATTCCATCTCCATTTCTATCCATAAAAAATTTATTTATATTTAATTATTATATACGTTTTATTTATTTGTTAAACCCTTGAATTACCAAATCAGTAATATCTAATCCATTAATATTAACTTTCACCTTATTAATAACCACTGATAGATTATTTTCTAACGCAACTTTAGCAACGAGACTTGTCGCTTCATCAAGAATTTCATTCTGAATTTTTTGTAATTCAACTTCTTTGTCTGCAACTTGCTGTTTTAATTCTGCAATTTGAGCAACGCTTTCATTTCCTTGATTCTCCACATTATTGTTACGCTCAGTTAAGCCTGCTGTTTTTTGACTGCTAAATTCTTTATTTTCTTTTTCAACTTGCTGCGCAAAAAGGTTAAACTCTTCTGTTGCTTTCAGTTGCTCAGCCTTCATCTGTTCCCCAAGCTGACTTAAATACTGCTGCTGTTTTTCATGGACTTTCTTATTGCGAGCCTCTTGCAACTCATTAATCTTTGCTTGCATCTGATTAAAAGCATCTTCCGTCATCTGCAAAGTTTTCATTTTTAACTTTAAATTAAAAATTTCAGGCATATATTCTTCATCAATAACCGCTACATCTTTGTTCATTTGCTCATTAAAATTCTGCCGTAATTCATCTTCTTTTTTTTGTAGCTTTTCATTGAGCTCTGCATGTTTAGCAATAAGCTGTTGTTGTCCAAGTTGGTTTTGCGACGATAAAATTGCTTTCTCGTCAACTGCAATAGAATTCGGCATAGCTTGATGATTGATAAAATTCAATTTATTATCAATTTCTGCCTTAAGTGTATTTAGCTCTTTTTGCAACTCTATAGTTTGACCATATTTCGGGTGAGCTTTAAGGACTTGACTCATATCAATAACACCAATATCGGTCTGATTCTCAACCGCTTGCGCATCAGGTTTTGTCGAATTCTTATTCGATTGTAAGGATACAGCATAACCTACTACCCCAAAAGCAACTATAGCAATTAAAGCAACGATCATCCATTTACGCTTTTCCATCTGCCCACCCTTTCTAATAAATTGCCGAGCGAGGTCTCCCCAGCTCGGCATAAACTCTAAATTTTATTTTATTACCATTAATTATTTAGAAAACTTTTTTACAACTTCATCTGTAATATCTTGTCCACCATAAACAACAGTGCCTTTATCTAAAACAACAGATAATCCTTTAGCTTCAGCAACTGCTTTGATTGCTGCATCTACTTTATCAAAAATAGGAGCAATCAATTCTCTTTCTTTATTCGCCAAACGTTGTTGTGTTTGTTGATAATAAGCTTGTTTTTCTTGGTCATTCATATTTGCAGATTTTGTTTCAAAATCTTTTTTTGCTTGTTCAACTTCAGCTTCCATTGCAGTTTTAGCAGTTGCCATGTCAGGATGCTGGGACACAAGTAGTTGATGATTTACTACACCAACATTCGAAGAATTGCCTGCTGCGGCAAATCCTACAGAAGACTGGGATACTGCAAGAGCAACCACACTAAAAACAAAAACCAAAGCAATACCGATGCTAATAAATTTAATCTGTTTTTTCTCAAATTTAATCATTCTAAGATTCTCCTCCTGCCCTTCAAGGCATAAAATATGAAATTTAAATTGCTTTGCCAATAGGCCAAAAGCATAATTTATTATATCAAACCCGTTTTCATTATACAAGAAAGTTTATCTATGGTTCTAAGAATACATAATGTTATTTTTATAAAACTCCAATTAGCCTAAGCCATTTTTCATCATCATTAATTACATATTCCACATCAAAAAAATCATGCAAATGATATCTGAGCCCAAACTCAGTAAATTGGATGCTTGGCACATGTTCTACTCTAGCTGAAAATCGATCGCTGAGTATCTGATTCGCCAAAAGAATTCCTCTACGCTCATCAATGTCATATTTAAATCCAATTTTAGTTTTTGACGTAAGGCTATGCAAAATACCCGGATAAAAATCCCATTCCATTTGATGCGGGAAAAAATCCATTTCTAAAAACAACTCATTTTCTTTGTCTAACATTCTTCCTGCATGCGCTTTAATAGAGGTATTGCGTTCCTCCTTGCCAACATCTAAATATCCTTCAACTGTTAAAATATACTCACTGCTGTCCATCGTATACAAAACTTGCGTTTGATGATCAGCAACCATTTCAACCGCTGATTTGACTTTATACTTTTGTAAATTTTTATTATCAAAAGTAACTGAATTTAATTTATCAATAAAATAGCTTTGATGTCGTTGAACAAACCTTACCGGTAAACCAACTAAACCTTCAAGTTGCTTATTTAATTCTGGACGAAACATTAGCCTGATCGTATTCGGAATTGTACCAGACTTTATTTGTAAATTGGTCTCTCGGATCAATTGTCCTTTAGGATATAAATCAACTTTTATATCCACTCTATTGTTTTCATCAGCAACAAGAGTAAAAGATGCATTAAACTCTGGAATACGACTAGATAAAAATTCATTTAGCCCTGTCCTTAATATCCCATTTACCCATTCTACTGCGTCAATAGGTAACTCTTGCAATACATTCAAAAAGATTTTCTCAATTCCTTGTATATCTTGCATAATTAACGGTTTAATATCTTCACTTACTCCATTTATTTCAACATCAACATTAACATTATGAATCACATTATGCCAAGGAAATACCATGACTTTTATCACTGTATGATTACCAATTTCCAAATTGACTTTTTGTACAGAGTAGCCAATCAAAATTCGATTAAAAACATCCTGTATTAAAACTTCATAACCTAATTTATTATTTTCAATTTCCTCTACTCTATGCCCATTTAATACATTGTCCCCAATAGTATAAACACTAGCTTGCATTCGTCTAGCAATTTTATCTGAAATAGGATGCTCTTCTTGTAAGGGTATAACCTGTACTTCGATTGTCTCTATAACACTTGCACTATCAGCAGCTGACACAACGGCAACTGCTGATAGCATGATAAAACAAACATAAAAAATTTGAGCTATTATTTTCCTTACAATTATGATCACCCCATGATAATTATACTAGAAAGCATTTACCTAGAAATTACCCCCAAAAGTAAAGTGTGTTTTACCACCATCTTCACCTCGTCCATAATCAAGGCGAATTGGTCCAATTGGAGTTTCAACCTGTATCCCTACACCAACACTGGCATGCATATCAGAGAAATCGTATTTATTTTCCCAAGCACCACCAAAATCAGTAAATACGGCAGCCTGTATTTTATTCACAACTGGGAATCGATATTCAACACTTCCTAAAAGCATATATTTCCCTTCAAACTGTCTATCTTCATAGCCACGCAAAGTACTCTGTCCACCAACAGAGAAGAGCGCGCTTTCCGGCATCGATCCATCGGCTAAACCAATAGTTCCACGTGTAGCAATAACATGGTTTCGACCAACTTTAAAGTAGTGACGATCTTCAAACGTATATTTATTATAATCAAAATCACCGCCAAGCCAGCCAGCAAACTCAGCTTGCAAAGAGGCTCTGGCACCATCTGTTGGATTATACACATTATCACGTGTATCTGTAACGTGTCCTAAAATAATACTACGCGTATTACCAAAGTTATCATCTAAATAGTTTGGATATAAGGTTGCATCATCGTAATGTCTACCGTCAACCCATTCAACATAAGCATCATCACGATATCTAAGTGTTACACTGTTTGTCGAATATTCACTCATTGGACGACTAAAGAACAAATCAATTCCTTTATAGTTTTTATCATACGTTGCAACTCTCTCGCCGCCATTATCGTAATCATCAAACTCTTTTGTCATATCATAAATTCTAATTCCAGCACTCGTTTCCTTTTTGTCAATCCATGGACGCGTATAGCTAAATTCATAGTTGTCATAACTATCTGCATCACCGCCAAACTCCCAATGGATTTTCGCGTTATCACCAGTGCCGCGGAAGTTAGTATCCCCGACTTCAATAATCCCAATTAAACCATCACTTTGACTGTAACCGCCACCAATTGCAAAAGTTCCCGTACGGCGCTCCACAACATCGGTTTCCAGTACTACAGCATTTGGTTCAACACCAGGATTAATTTTCATATTTACATCATCAAAAAATCCTAAATTGTAAACACGTTGCATACTACGGCGAGCATCTTTTGCATTAAAAGGTTCACCTGGCTTTAAACGCATTTCTCGTGTAATAACATAATCTTTTGTTTTTTCATTTCCTTTAACAGCAAATCCCTCTAATATTCCTTCGTTAATTGATAATGTTAAAACACCGTCTTTACTCATATCAACATTGCTTACCTTACTAAAAATATAACCTTCCTCACGATAAGCTTGTTCAAGCTCACGGATGTTTTCATGTAAAGTTTTTGTATTTAAAGTTTTGCCTGGCTCAACTTTAATGAAACTTAAAATTTTGCTTTCATCAAACTTAACATTCCCCGTAATCACAACACGATCTAATATAGGATTCTCCATTGCTGTATAAACAACTTTTACACCCTCTGGAACTCTAACAAAATCAGTTGATACATCAATAAAATTCCCTGTATCATAAAGTGCTTTCATATCATTTTTTACAGCTTCCTCAGTTAGTGAATCGCCAACTTTCGTATTCAATAACTCCATTAGCCCTACAGAATCTTCGCTATTTACCCCTTGAATAATTACACTTGTAACCGGTTTACCAATCAATTCATTTGCTGCTGGAGCCGGAGCTTCATTTGCAACCTGAGGGTTAGATTCAGCAAACGTTATAGGTAAATTTACAGTTACAAAACTTGTCGTTAGCATCAAGGCACATAAAATACATCTATGATTTAATTTAATTTTCATACATAACCTCCTAAAGTTCTCTTATTCTCCACGTAAAGATTTTCCAGCCGCACTAATCAATTCTTGCATTTCACGCGGTTGCAGCCGTACTGGCTGTTCTGATACCGAAACCTTTGCCTCAGCTTTAGGTATAGTTTCTTCAACAACTACCGTTTGCTTCATCGGCATTTTTTTAGCCGATTCAATTTCATTATGTTGCCCCGCTAAATCAGGTCCTCCAGAATCAAACGACGAAGTTTCCTGTATTTTAGGTACAACTTGTCCATTTAAAGGGACTTCTTCCGACAGTGTCGACCTATAGTTCGGCACTATTTCCTGTGACTCATTAGACAGTTTCTGCTGAGTCCCAATAAATCCACCAAAACCAGATACTATCCCAAAACTTATAAGCCCTATTAAAAGTATACTGCGAATCAGCAGACCTCGATAATTTATTCTTCTATCTTTGCTTTCACTCTTAACTTCCTTCGCATGAGTAATCTCTGCTTGCGCTAACATTAGATTTAACTCTGCACGAATGTCTCTATCTTTTTCAAGAGATTCTTCGGCCTTGCCTAACCAATGTCTAGCAGAACAAAGATGACCTTTTAACTTCTTTTTTAAATCAGTCATACCTCATCCCCGCCCTCTTTACGCACTACATAAAATACAATCAATATAAGGACAGTCTTTTCCACTCATAAATTCATGAAAAAAAAGCAGAAAATAGGTCAAATTTAAACATTTTAATTAAATATCATTTAAAAATAACCTATTTACATCGTTTATCTTCAATTTACCAATGCTGCATAAACTTTGATAGCATTCCACGAATTCGACGTATCCCTTGCTTTTGCAAACGATAAATATGAGTAGTACTTAGCTCCATATTTTGGGCAATTGTCTTCGTTTCCTGTTCCTTAAGATAAACACTATCAATGACAAGCTGCTCTTTTCGCGGCAAGCGGCTTACAGCACTTTTTATCTGCTCCATAAGAACATGATCTTCAACTTGCTCACAGACTGGCAAGGCATCATCAACTAAAGACTCCCTCCAGTCCAAAACACAATCCTCATTATACATTGGATTGTCAATATAAGTCAAATTACGCTTATATTCCTTCTGAATAAAATTCAACATTCTTCCACGAATACGATGCGTAGCATATAAACTAAATGCTACGCCTCGCTCATATTCATAGCGTTCTACCGCCTCAATCAACCCGACAGTCCCTTCCTGAATAACATCCATAAGAAGACTGTCATTTAAATGCAGTTGTGTAACTACTTTAAATATCAAAGGCTGATAAGAAGATATTAATAATTCACGTGATGACAAATCATTTTGCTGCTTATAGCTCTTCCAAAGTTCTAGTTCTTCCTCTTGTTCTAATAGCCGTATTTTATTTAATTCCTCTAAATAATTACGTAAATCCATCTTCTCATCCATTCCGCTAGAATTTAAATCTAGCCTCAATACCAAATCGTTTATTATTATCTTGATCAATATCACTTGTAAAACTAATTCTATTACTAAAATCATATCGTATACCAAAGTAATAGTCTTCATGATCAATTCCTGTAGTATATTTTAGCATCATTTTATCTGTAACATATTTACCTATTTCTAAATTATACACTTCACGATTATAATTACTTCCATTTTCAGTATACGATAAAGTATCCCTAACAACATTAAACTCATCTACACCTAATGCACTCTTTGCAATGTTCTCTAACTCACTAAAAAAGCTTGCACTTAGACCTAGATTAACAATTGCATTCAACTCGTCTTTACCAATTCCAGATTCCTCTTTGCTGTCATAAGCACTTCTTAAAGTAAGCAGCGATAAGATTTCTTGTTCACTTAACTCTGGATTAGAATATAATTTGACCTGCATATTTGAAACAGGACCATCTATATCCAAATAAATTTTTGTTCGTTGCAATTGCGTATCAGAGCTTAGCCTAATACTTGGAATAAAGGAACCCGCTTGATTAAATAACACGGTGCCTTCACGAATTTTAAACGAAGTCTTTAAATAGTTTACATTGCCTCGAATTGCAGAAAATTCCCCCGATGCCCGTGGATGCTGCGTTGATCCACTAAAATTAGCATGTCCTTCAACTAAAATATCATATAACATTGAGTTATAAAGACGAACTTTTTTACCTGCATTAACAGTAACATCCAATTTCACATTAGGAAAACCATCTTCTGTATCCGGAAGCATCGGTATATCAACTGTACAATTTGCTAAATCGACATTTCCGACAACTTTAGGAACTCCTTTATCATCCTCTAATGATAGCAAACCATTCAATGGACCCGTATAATACTTATTCACAATGTCTAAATCATTTAAATTTAGAGTGAGGGAATAATCTTTTAGCCCGTTAGCACCAATAAAAGCGCGTCCACGCAATTGATAAGATCCATCTCCCATAACACCATCAAAAGTTTGTACATCTATTCTATCATTTAGAAATTGAATATCAACCGCCATTTTTTGGATTGGTTTCCCCAAATGTTTCAATTTTAGAGTCCCATCATTCACGGTAATGTTTCCATTAATTAACGGTTGCAATAAACTTCCTGTGATAACTAAATTTCCATTTGTATTTCCCCTGCCCCATTCTATTTCTTTCGTCAAAAACGGTAAAATACTTAAATCGGCCTGATCTAATGAAACTTTCAAATTCATTTGCTCTTTTACATCAACATTATCTGTTTTTGTTAATGCCGCCAATGGGACAATACCATACGCACTAGCTTTATATTCGCCTTTCGTCAACAATATCTGTTGAACATCAATAATTCCTTCATTTAGCGTACACATACCGTATAAAGAATCAAAAGTCGCTCCACCAATTCCCCCACCTTTAATCTCCATAGATAGATTTGCTTTCGGTGATGAAGCAGTACCAAATACTTGGCTGCCAAAATCCAATGTTCCTTTTGTATCAATATCCAGATCCATTAGATCTGTTAATAAAGCAGCGTGTATAGACTGCCCTGCAACTTCAAAGTTAAGGTCACCATCTAAATCTGCTGTCCCTTTTGCGACAAGAATCCCTTGTCCTTGTTTTGCATAAAACTTTTCAATATTAATGACTCTTCCATCAACAAAAACATCTAAGGAGACATCATCTAGTGGGTATTTCTTTAAAAATCCATTTTCAATTGTTCCATTGATTCTGACTTTCGGTTTTTCAGTACTTCCTTCTAGATGGATGTCACCATTTAATTTCCCGAAAAGCCAATCTTGTTTTACATTTAAAATTTCTAACAGACCAGCAACATCAGAGTTTTTTACAACCAAATCCCCACGGACCCTTTTGGTTGATAAATTAAAGTTTGCGGATAAATCAAAACTTCCATCTCCTTGCATGAAGTTAAAGGAGTCCAGTTCGATTTCATCATTTGCATAACGTATTTTTCCGTTTATGTTTCGCAATTCATTTTGATTAAAAACAGTGCGATCTGCCGTTAAAGTTCCATAAAAATTAGGATTATCTACATGACCTTTTAACTTACCAACAAATTTTGCTTTTCCTTCTGCCTTATATGGTAAGTTTAATTTAAGCTGAACTAAATCAATATCATCAGCAATAATATCAAAATCTAGCGCATTACCCGCTGAAATCAATCCACTTATTTTTACATTCAAGTTTGGTGAACTTATTGAGAAATCTTCAATAGAAGTTACCCCATCTTTACGTTTATACTTACCGTGCGCCTCACGCAACAGCATTCCCCTGTAACTTCCATCATTAAAGAAAATATTTCCTTCCGCATCAATATTCTCTAACGTTCCACGCAAAACAACTGTATTATCAATATTTCCAGTTAAATCCTCTCCCGGCAATAAGATTTTTATTAGATTTTCTGCTCTAGCCTGAGTTGAAACAACCGTCAAATTCAAAGGATTCTCATTTTTTAAACCAATACTCCCTTGAACTTTATGTGTACTTATTCCATCTGTCATTTCAATATTTTTTATATTTATCGTTTCAAAGTCACTTTCCAAAATTCCCGTCAATTTCTGATATGGCTGATAAAGTAGACTTCCATTTTCAGCTAAAACATTTACAAAAACTGTAGGGGCCTCAAGTGTCCCTCTTATATTTCCATGAAAAGATGCATTACCGCTCAAATCAAATTCTGATCTATTTTGCAAAAATTGTGCTAAAGCTACATTATTTCCTTGCATAACAAGATTAATATTTTGCTCATTGATTTGCCCTGTTAATGTCACTTGCCCTTGTGGCAAATTTACATTTACATAATCTACGGCGATATAATTAGCATCTTTATAAAATCCAGCATCAACGCCAGTAAAATTAACACCTGCATACGAACCATCATGAACAGTCGTTTTGCCAGATACAATTACATTATTGATATCATTTAATCCCTGTCCCTTTGCCCTAACGTCAAGATCCATATAACCTGATAATCCTTGATTATATTCGGGCAACAAATCGAGATTTATATTTTTCCCCATCAACGTTATTCCATATTTTTCTGTTTTTGTATTGAACTCGCCTTGTATGTTCGCCTTTCCCTCACACAAATCTGTAGTTAATGAATCAATATATAAAACATCATCACCAAATCGCAAATCTGCTACAACGTTATGAGCAATATACTCTTGATAGATGAGTTCTTCTGATGAAAAATTGCCCGTGATGAGAGGTTCTTTAAAATTGCCCTGAATATTTGCAACAAAATTAAACGTCCCTTTAACGGGGAAATTTTCAAGCACTTTAGTAACATCAAACGATTTAGAACTTAATTCTAGATTAAGCATCGGCTCAATCATATTCAGATCTGTAGTTCCTTTTAGTACAATTGGCTGCTTAGCGATCTGCCCACGGCTAAAAATTCTTATTTCAGACTCATTGAATAAAACGAATCCATCAATATGATCAACCTCCGTTTTCTCAACAGTTAAACTTATACCTAGCAATAATGCTTCGCCATTAACCTTCAGATTTCCATTATCATCACTTGTTACCGTCGCTTTAAAAGAAGTCAACTTCCCACTATTAACCTGAATTGCAAACTCTTCTGGCAAAAATTCTAAGTAGTTATCCAGTGTAAAATTATTAGCTTCTACACTCACTGCTTTGTTTTTTCCACCCCATACTCCATTGAATTTGATATCTCCATCTGCTTGTTTAGCTATAATATCAAAATGAATGGATGGCTGATTAGCTAAATCTAGACTACCGCTGATATCCTCTAGCTTCAATCTTTTTTTATCGATTTCCACATTAATTATCGCCTGACTAAACTTAACTTTCCCATAAAAATCAAGCTCACTTTTCTCGTCACTATTCATAAAGTCCATGTAATTCCACTCTTGATTATTGCGACGAACTAAATTGACTTCTGGGGAGTCAACTTCTACTTGACTAATACTCTTAACTACAGATTCTCCCATAAGTACTGCTAAAGGACTAAAAGAAACCTCTATTCTCCCACTTTCCAAAATAGCAGTGCCCATTTTATCTTGTATTGTAACATTCGTTAACGCAAGCGTCGTCGGCGAGTCTACAGTAACTGACGCTATATCCACCCGCGTATCTAATGTTCTTGTTATTTCTCCAGCTATTACATTTGCAGCCGAAGTCGTAAAAGCCTGGCTTTTTATATACCAAAAGCAAGCTCCTATGGTTAAAGCAATTACCAATAAAACTGCAACGAATAACCTTTGCCTCATAATTTCTCCTCCATCGTCACTACTGTTAATAATACAAGATTCTACACAGCAATAGAGACTTCCTGTAGAGAATTTTCCCATCTAAAAATCATAGGGATATTGTTTAACAATATCCCTATCTCAACTTTACACATCCATGAAAATAAAGAAAAACTTGGATTCAGATAAAATTACAACTTCATCTGAATCCTAATTTTCTAAATTAAATTCCAACGCCCATTGCTTTATCTAGACTTGCCTTGCTTGTATTGTAATCATACAAAGATACAATGTAGTTTGTTCTTGCAGAAGTTAATGCCACTTGTGCATCAATTACATCAAGGTTTGTACCTACACCTGCGCTGTAGCGAACTTGTGCAATTTTAAAATCTTCTTCAGCTTTTTCTACACTTACTTGATTTGTTTGAATACGTTTTTCAGCTTCTCGCATATTTAAATACGCTTGACGCACTTCTAGCTGAATTGCATCTTTTTTCTGTTGTTCTTGCTCCATTGTTTTCATTACTGCAGCTTCTGCTTGTTTAATTTGTGAACGAGTAACATTGCTGTCAAAAACATTCCAGCTCGTTGTTACCCCAACGCTCCAGCCATTGTCGTCATCACCAGGAAATTTATCACTAAGCCAAGATTGTTCAGCTCCCAAATAAACATTTGGGCGTCCGCCAGCTTTAGCCACATTTAATTGTTCTTGCGCCATTGCAATATTCTTTTCTGCCATAATTCCATCAGGACGATGTGTTAATGCATAAGCAATGCTATCTTCTAAAGATAAATCATTCTCTGTATATTGCAATTTATCACTAATATTCACTATCGTATCCAACTCTAAACCAACAATATTATTAAAGTTAGACATCGCTAAATCATAATTATTTTGATATACAATAAGATTTTGTTGTGCATCTGCCAATTCAACTTCAGAACGCAATACATCGGATTTTGCAACAGTTCCTACCGCATACTGTGCATTAACATTTTTTAAATGACCGTTCAAACTGTTTACAGACTCTTGCCCAACTTGTACTAAATTTGCTGTTTTTAAAATATTAAAATATGCTGTTGTCGTGTCTAGCTTTACCTGTTGCTTAGTATTTTCTAAAGATAACTCTGCTGATTCTGCTCCAATCTCAGCTTTATTGATCGTTCCCTCTAAAGCCCCACCAGTATATACTGGCAATTGGGCTTTAATCTGATTTTTAAAAGAGTTCCCAATTACAGAACCCTGAGAAGAACTGGTTTTTGCACGGCCATCTGTGTGTATATACCCTAAACTAAACCCTTTGTTCCCTTTCGCTTCTTCCACTGCCCATTTTGCACTATCCACTTCAGTACCAGATATTTTTATGGACTTATTATTATTAAGTGCCATATTAATACTTTCTTCTAATGTTAAATCTATTGCATTAGCCCATACCGATGTACTTGCAAGCGTAAAGATTCCCCCTGCTAATACCACCGCTAAATGTTTTTTCCAATTATATTTTTTTGACACGCTAGTTTTCCTCCTTAAACTAAACATTGACTATTCAGTCATGTTCTGTTTTCCATTATATGATTTCTTTTAGTTTTCTGTCAATCGAATAGATTTCCAATTTCTTAGAAAGTTTTTCGCAAACCGACAAACGTTTCTCGTTCTTCACTTTTATTAATATTATCGGTTTGACTGACTAAAAAAGTATTGGGTGCAAATTCATACTGAGCCCTTAGTTTTACACGAAAGTCATTCGGGTCATATGCATCTACAGAGAATTTAACATCTTCCCCCAGTTTTGTATCGATTCCGATACCAGCTTTGCTTTCTATTAAACCAACTCTACCTGTAAATTTATCATTCCCTGACCCAATTTGCAAGTTTGTTTTATTCTCTTCTCCAATATCACTAACCCCTAATAGAAGAAAGCTATTTGGATTTGTAAAAATCTTAAAATCTGCATTGCTTAAATAACGTCTTTCACCTCCATGATAAAGCAGCTCTGCCCCAAACTCGGTTTTAATATTTGAAACCCGCGTCATCATTTTATCAGCTTTTTCACTAACATTTCTAGCATTTTGTAATGTCACTTTAATATTTTCTGCCGTTTTAGGGTCGGTCACTACGCCTTCTAGTGAAGCAGCCATATGCTCTACCCGCTTACTTGTCACATTCAAATTCGCAATCGCTTCCTTTAAGTCAGCAGTAGTTTGTCCATTGTTATCGAAATCGGTAATCATGGCATCTACTCTTGCAGAGGCATTTAACATATTCGCACTCATCAATTTCAAATTATTGACCATCACGCGAATATCTCCTTCATTATCAACCGCCATCCTAGCTAAAACAAGACTCATCTTATTCAAATTAGCCGTTAATTCCTTGATATTAATTGCAGATTCAATAAATGACTGCTGCACTCTTTCATCACCAAAAATTGTGTTAAGCGAGGACAATAGCGTTTCCATATCCGCCATAACAAGATCAGCTCTAGCAATTAAATCGTCTAAACTTTTTTGTGATTTCCCTTCTACAACGTCATTGGGCTTCAAAAAATTTTCCGCCTCACTATTCGGTAAAATGCTAATAAACTTTTCTCCCATGAAGCCATCTGTACTAACAACGAAAATAGATCCGTGAGGAATCTTCACGTTTTTATTAATCATTAAATGAGCTTTTGCTCCATCAATGACAGGCTCCACTCCAGTAATTTTTCCAACTTCAACTCCGGCATAACGAACCATATTCCCAGCTTTTAATCCATCTACATGAGCAAAAACAGCTTCTATATTATAGCCCTTTTCTTCCCAGCTGGCACCACTTAAATGAACAATAATAAAAACTAATACAGCTAATGCGCCTAGCGAAAAAGAACCTACTTTAGCTTCTGTTGTCATTTCCTCTATCACCTCCTGTAAATCGTTTCGATCCATGAATAAAATTTTGTACAATGGGATTTTCTAGATTTTGTATCATTTCAACATCTCCAATTGCAATAATTTCTCCTTCATGAATCATCGCAATTCGATCGGCAATTGCAAAAGCACTATTCATGTGATGCGTAACAACAATTGAAGTAACACCTAATTTTTGCTGCATATGGTAAATCAATTCATCAATTTTCGCACTCATCATCGGATCCAATCCCGCGCTAGGTTCATCATAAAGCAAAATTTCTGGTTTAAATGCGATAGCTCTAGCTAGACTAACACGTTTTTTCATTCCACCCGACAACTCATTTGGCATCATATTTTCAAAACCTTCTAAATCAACCATTCGCAAATTTTCTTGTACAATCTCCTTGATTTCCGCTTCAGACAAGGTTGTATGCTCCCTCAGTCCAAAGGCAACGTTATCTCCTATTGTCATAGAATCAAATAGCGCTGAATATTGAAAGACCATTCCCATATTCAAACGAACTTCATTCAATTCTTTTTCTGAAAGATTACTAATCTCCTTATTTTTAATCCAGATCTCTCCATTATCTGGTTTTAATAAGCCAATAATCAAACGCAACAACGTACTTTTTCCAGAGCCACTAGCACCAATAATTGCCAGAGTTTCCCCCTTTGTAATTTCCAGATTAATATTTTTCAAAATTCTACGCTGTTGAAAGCTCTTATTTACACCCTTTAATTCAATCATTTCACTACTCCTAACGATATAAAATCAATGATAAAAAACAATTGGAAATAAAGATTGTAATAATTGAACCCACAACCGACCCAGTCGTAGCTTTACCAACACCAACAGCTCCATTTGGTGCATTCAACCCTTTGTAACATCCAATAATTGCAATTACAGCGCCAAAAAATACCGACTTAATCAATCCACCAGTAATATCATAAGGAACAGTGAAGTTTTGTATGGATTGGGTATACGTTATTGAGTTGATTCCCGCATATAAAGTTGCTACAAGATAGCCACCAAAACTACCAATTACATTAGCGAAAATAGTCAATAACGGAATCATGATCATACAAGCCAAAAGCCTAGGAACGACCAAATAGGCTATAGGATTTGTTGCCATTACTCTTAATGCATCAATCTGCTCCGTCACTTTCATTGAGCTGATTTCTGCAGTAATTGCTGCACCAACGCGCCCAGCCGCAACTACACCTGTTAAAACAGGCGCTAATTCACGCCCCATCGCAATTGCAACAATTCCACCTACCGTAGATTGTGCACCAAATTTAATAAATTCCGTTGCTGTTTGGAGCGTAATTACCATTCCTGTAAACAGAATCGTTAATGTAACAATCGGTAATGTATCTACTCCCAAATGCGCCATTTGCTCTAAAACATGTTTAAATTTCGGAGGCTTCTTAAATTGACATATCGTTTCATAACCAAGCATTAGTACAGAACCAAAGCCTTCAATAAATTTTAAAACCTCTCGTCCAATCCTTTCCAGAAAGGCTATCACCATCTATCCCCGCTCTCTTATTTCATTTATCCGCTAGCGAACGTGATCTACCTTCTTCAAGCGAAAGCAAAGACCTCGTAAGTCTCGGATTACGTATCTGTTTCAGCGGAAGTTAAAATTTCCACTGAAACAGCCTTGTTTATAACAGCTGACGAATTACAGAACAAAAATAATAATAGTAAACTACTATTTACTATTATCCTATATTTAATTCAATTTTTTTTATCATATCCCTGCTAAGCAAAATATTTTTTTGGCATTTTAATAAAAAAAATATTAATTTTTGGCAAAAAAAACCGAAGAATGTTTATTTATTCTTCGGTTTGGCTTTATTATTCTACTTTTAGCGAAATCCTTTGAATGTTATCAATAATATAATCAACGGTTTTCCTGTTCTTAGATTGCACATTCTCTTCTTCTAATTTTTCATCTCCAATCGTCCCCATTTTTCTTTCCGAAACATCTTCTGTCTTAGAACTTTCCTCCGGGACTACTGGATTTATTGGCTCTTGGACTTGTTGAGGTTCTTGGATTGGCTTATTTTGATTTGGTAAATTTGGATTCATAACGCCAGGGGCCACAACAATTTCATTATTTTTATTTGCTTCCAAGAATTTTTTAATATCTTCTTCTAAAGGTCTCGTTTTGTCTTCTTCTGCGCTGAGGTCAATTCCCTGCTGTTTCATCATAAGCTGCGCCAGCGAAATCAATCCGCCCCCACGCACCTCAAGCATCATTGTTCCTTTCGGTTGTTTTGCAGGAACAGTATAAGGAACATTCACAGTGACTTCCTCTGAACGATAAGGCTTCAATTTCACTGCTATATCTACAGTCTCACCTGGCTTAACCGCTGTCTTTTTCGGTATAGCACTAATAATAGATGCCGTACGACGCGTTTGATCAATTTCAACATTTGCTTTTACACTAAAAATATCAATTTCATGGAACGTATTTGTGCTTAACATATTCAACGCTTGAAACAGCTCCCCAACGGCTAACTGTCCAGAGTCTTGCATACTATAATACATATTATCACGCTTAATAACTCCACCCGGAACCGAATTTGCTTGTATTTCAAAATCAATTTTTGCCGTGCTTTCGCCTATACGATCCATCGTTTTATCAATTGCATTATACACCATAGACGCGGCTAATGGCGCAGTAAGCTCCTCATCATATGCCAGTTGAAGGTTATAAACACTATCTTTATTTAATTGTTTATCTTTTACCGTAATCTGCATCGGAATTACGCTAGGGTATTTGCCAATGACGCCACCAATTCCCGCAGTACGATCCTGATTAATTACACCGATTAAATTTCCTGTCTGCCCGAATTTAAAACCACCATTTAATCCATGCTCTGATGTCAATACAACTGCATCCGTTAAAAAATAATTTACATTACCGCGACGATAAAAAGGATGTCCAAAAGCAACAAGCTTATTTCCCTCAATTGCAGTAACTGTGCCAGTAGCAGCCAAACTAAAATCGCCTCGAACCAGCGCAACACCCAAAGCACTTCCCGGTTCTAATTGAATTGGAGCATACGAATCATTCGCCGAGCCAATTCCTTGGTATGGTTTCATTCCCAAAGGTGCCAACTTCTCCTCAAGCATCGAGAATGCCGCTGGAGTAAAACCTGTAGCAACTAACATAGTTGAAGCCTTTTCCGGGTCTACTTGCTTAACTGCCTCAACAACTTCTTTTTCTTTTTCTAAAAATAAATCCTTACTTTCCTCTTTGCTTTCCAGTGCGGAAACTTTATCCTTTTCTACATTTGCAGTTTCCAAAGGCGCATTCACTTCTACTTGATGAATCTTTTTCTCGCCTTTATCATCTGGCATATCCCATATTTTTAGCATTTCCGCAATTGGCGTAATTGCACAAACTCTTGCATCAATACTCGGCCAACCGCCAGAAATTGCTCCAACTAGTTTTCCATCAATATATACTGGACTCCCACTCATTCCTTGTAATACACCAGCAGTCTGATTGATCACATCACCTGATACACGACCTAAAATCATACCTTCTGGCGCACCATCGCGTAATACTCCAATAATCTCTACAGCAAAACTTTCTACAGCAGTTCCTCTAATCACTGTCTTTGCAACTCCATGCATACCCGGCTGCAATTGATCAACCGTCATAATCTCTGGGGATGCTTGTACACAAGCGATGGGCATATATATAAGCAATAAAATTGCCCATACCATATTTTTTAAAAATTGTACCAACCTATTCATCCTCTCATTATTGTGCCTCAATACGAACCACTACATCACCACTATTAATTTTATTACCTGGAGTTACTAAAACCTCTCGAACAATTCCACTTGTATTCGAACGAGCAGCAGTATTTGATCCTGCAAGAGTTTTTACTCTTACCAGTTCACTTCCTTCTACTACATGCTCTCCAACAGCTACAGCACTAACAACTTCTCCTGACAAAACTGCTTGCTGATTTACTAAAGATCCAGCAGCAACCGTCCAAACACCAAATACAAATAATAAGCTAAATATTATGAGTAATATACTTTTCTTATGAAGCATACGAAACACCTCTTTCTAAAGATTCCGTCTATATTTCCATTATACCTTAACTATAAGTAATCGCAAGTATTTAGTCTATTTTCCTAAAACCACCAATGCAGAACCAACTTTTCGTTCCCCACCGTCTGATGGAGAATTTATAATATCTTTACCAATTACCATTTCACTTGAACCACCACCATCAAAATTAACAGCACTTACCGCACCCATTTCCTGCATAAATAAAGCTAATTCTAATAAAGTGTATCCAATACTATGGCTTTGCCTGCCGTCGATAACCGCTAGTAAAACATGTCCATCTTTTGTTAACCCAACAGCAGTTCTAGGCGCCCTGCCACTTGCAACGTCAGGACCAAACTGCTCTATTTTTGTCGTCAAATATACACTACCATTTTGTACAAGCAATGGGCCAACCCCCAGAATATCTTTCGCTTTATTCCAAGGCTCTCCCAAATCCTCTGTAATGACACAATCCTGACCAACTTGTAGATTGGCTAACCTATCTGCACTTGATCCATGAACAGATAAAACTACTTCACCTTTTTTCAAGGCGGAATTATTAGGATTAATTGCAATCACTTCATTATCTTTAATTACATATTCCCTGCCATAAATATTCGTCTTCGTGGTTTTATCATAATATTGGTTATAGAGTACTGCTCCATTTTCACCACGTTCAGAATTCACACCTGAAATCGGTAAAGTTTCACCGTCACGCAATTTTACCAAACCTTGATAATCAACAGTCCCAATAAAAGGGGTTCCATCTTCCGCAATTCCTAATGCACTACGCGCCAATCCGGCTGTACTAACAATCGTTGAATCTATTTTGGTCAAGCCAAGTATTTCACCATTTAAAGCAAAATAGGAAGCATTTATCGCCGCAATCGCATTATTGTCTTTCGCAATACCACTAACCGTCTGCCGCCCTGCAATCACCCCGTTCGCTAACGCAGGTTTTATCTGGTATCCCTTTTTCAAATCTATATCTAACACATGCGCAGTAATCATCCCTTTTTCATTTCCTCGCATTAGCGTTATATGCTGAAATCCTGGCGCAATTTGGTCTACAATCTTTTGATCATAATTTTTGATAATATCAATATAGACTCTATTAGGATTTTTTAGTGTATTAACTTTGTAAACTGCATTTCTATTCAATGTGATAATCGTACTGAAATTGTTTTTTGCATCCATTGCAAAATCAATACTCTTTATAGCCGTATCTTTAATTGGTAAAGATGTTAAATTCGCTTTATTCATTGTATTTGGCATATTCAAAATAATTTTTGTGCCATTTACCTCTTGTTTCACTTCATAAGAAGGAACTGAATCAACATCAAACACAATACGAACAGCCTCAGCTTTTTGACTAAAACGAATATTCGTTACCGAACTAGCCGGGGCTGCAAAAACAACTTGCATAAACATGACTAATACAAGGAATATTACAGCACTATATTTATTAAACCGCTTCATTTAACCACACTTCCTATACTATATTAGAAAAGCCAGGCTACTCGGAGCCTGGCAACTATTATTTTTTCGATAATGATAATTGTCGATACAACATATCAGCTAATCCCATGCCCCCGGCATCCGCCATTTTTTTTGTCAATTCTGTATCCAGCATTGACTGCAGAATTTGCTCTTCATTCGAATCGCCAAATAAAGTATTTTTAGGAACAGTCTCACGCATTTTTGTATACATTAAATTCAAAAACATCGCTTCAAAATCCTTACAAGCCGATTTTAGTTTCTTATCATCTTGTTTTTCTTTTGCCGTTTTTGTTGCTTCTTCTAAATGTTGGGCAAAATCCGTACTGCTTTTTGATTTTGCATTATTATATTCGCTCATCGCTACCGATGAAGAAATCGCATCAATTTGCACTATGCTTCACCCCTAATTTTAAATAATCTCTAAATCTGCATGAAGCGCTCCAGCAGCTTTCATCGCTTGTAATATAGAAATGATATCACGTGGTGTTGCTCCAATTGCATTTAACGCCCCTACAACATCACTCACATTTGCCGTTGCCGAAAGGACAATCGTATGTGCCTTATCTTCAGTAACTTGTACGTCAGTATCCTTCGATACAATCGTTTCCCCCAATGAGAATGGTTGTGGCTGATTCACAGAAGTCGTTTTCACTATATTTACATTTAAACCACCTTGTGCAATGGCAACTTCATCTACTGCAACATTACCGCCCATAACAATCGTTCCAGTTCGTTCATTTACAACAACTTTTGCAATACTATCAGGCGTAACATATAAATCCTCCAGCTCCGCAACAAAACCAATTAAATTATTTTGATACATATAGGGGACCGTAATCTTTACCGTACCAGGATTATTCGCTCCAGCAATATTACCAAATCTAGAATTAATCGCATTTGTAATTCTTGCGGCTGTTGTAAAATCTGGTTTTGCTAATGATAAGGAAATCGTACCATCGGAGCCTAATTTTGCCTCAACATCGCGCTCAACAATTCCACCATTTGGTGAAAGTCCTACTGTCGTAAAATTCTTGCTAGTACCACCACCTCCAGAAGAAGTCGCAAACCCCCCTGTTGAAACAGCACCTTGTCCTACAGCATAAACTTGCCCATTCGCTGCTTTTAGCGGAGTCTGTAACAAAGTACCACCTTGGATACTTTTCGCATCCCCCATAGATGAAATTGTTAAATCAATCGTATCTCCCGGTCTAGCAAATGCCGGTAAATTTGCGGTTACCATAACAGCAGCAACATTTTTCGTTTTCAACTGTGAAGAATCTATACTAACACCAAATGCTTTTAACATATTCCCCACAGATTGTAATGTTTCTAAAGTCTTATTTGAATCTCCAGTTCCAGCTAAACCAACAACAAGTCCATAACCAATTAGCTGATTTGAACGAACGCCTTGTACTTTAGCAATATCTTTTATTCTCGTACTCACTGTAGTCGAGGCAGCAAAAACAGTTGTAGTCATAAAACAGAGGATAACTAATAATGCGATTGTCGCTATCTTTTTTTGCATAATAGCCTCCAAAATTAAAATAAAATATTAAATATCTGCGTCAATATACCTTGACGTTGTTTTGCATTAATTGGACCTTTTCCATCAAACTTCATTTCTGCATTTGCAACATAAGAAGATAATACAGTATTATCTGCTGCAATATCATCAGGACGCACAATCCCTGTAATCGTAATCGTATGTAAATCGGTATTTTGTTTAATAGACTGTGTACCCGAAACCACTAGATTTCCATTAGGCTTAACTTCCGTTACCTGCACAGTAATTTTTCCTGTAACGGTATTCGTATTTGTAATCTTCCCTGAAGATTGAAATTTATCCTCACCACTTGCGCTTGCAGCAGCCAAAAAATCAAAAATTCCCGTTCCTGCCGCTAAAGTATTTGATCCCGATTTAGAATTATTACTACTTCCTGAGCGTGAAGCATTAGAACTTTCTTTAATAATAATCGTTAAGGAATCTCCTACTAACCGTGCTTTTCTATCGGCAAACAGATTAAGCCCACTTGAATCATCTACCCATAAGGACTCCGCATTTACCTGTAGTGGAAAACTCATAAGGATAACTGTGCATAAAATCAGCATTGCACATAATTTATTCATTTTTTTCATTTATCTACACCTGCCTTCAATGAGTCCCAACTTGTACCGTTTTTTCATCAATTACTCGTCCCATTACAATCTTGTTAGACAACGTATTCTTCACACGAATTCTATCTCCTACACGACCATTTTGCATTGCCATTCCAGGAACAACAATTTCTACACCATTTACCTTTGAAAGAAGATTAATCATATCAGAACGCTTAATCAGTATTTCTTTATCAAGCAAACTTTTGGTAATCGGAACCCCTATATTAATATTTCGCCGGGCAACTAAACCAACCGCATCATTCGTATTCGTTAAATACCCTGCTGGTAATCGACTTGTATCAACAGTGACTAAATGCAAATCTCCTGCTGTAAGCATTTCACCTTTCGCAATACTACGTGTTGCCATAACTACAGGTTCCTGCATTGTAACTTGTAAACGAAGCATACTTTTCGTATAAAATGCACCGTTAATATAAATATTAACGACCACATTTGTAGGTGCACTATAACGAACTCCATAGGGCAGATCAACTTTATATTGAACATCACCTAACGGCAAAAAACAATTTCTCGGAAGATTAGAGGCTTCAACCGTATATATACGCTCTGACGAAGATAAATCTATTTGACCATAAACAAAATTCTTTGCAATTTGCACCAATGAATCCCCAGATATTAACTGTGATTCTGTCTTAATTTTAATAGTGGGGGGGATATTCCAAGCAATACCTGAAAAATCCACCCCAGCTGAACTAAGCCTTATTCCCAGCAATTCACTCGTTAAGACTAAATCTTCTCCGGGTGCAGCTGCATTTGCAACTTTTAAATTTCGTAATTGTTCTATCCTAGAATTATCGTAGCCAAAAATATCTGCGATATCGCCCAATAAAACATCTGGTCCACTAATATTGCAAGTATCATATACATTAATCGTAATCGAAGATTCCTCAGCACATGCTAACCCTTGTAATATTCCAAGTAAAATCAGCAGACTAAGTAAAATTTTTCTCATTATCTCACTCTACCGTTTTAATCCATTTGCTACTTCTAACATAGAGTCAGACGTTGTAATCGCTTTTGAATTTGTTTCATAAGCACGTTGCGCAACAATCATATTCACCATTTCTTCAACGATTTGCACATTTGACATTTCTAAATACGATTGAACAAGTGTACCAGCACCGTCTTCGCCTGGATTACCTGTAACGGGCACTCCTGAAGCCGCTGTTTCCAAATACAAGTTTTTCCCCATGCTCGACAACCCAGATGGATTCGTAAAACGAGCAAGTTCAATTTGTCCACATTCTTCTGGTTCATTTTGTCCAGGAATAGCCGCAAAAACGCGTCCTTCACCTGAAATCGTAATATCTGTAGCATTATCCGGAATTACAATTTCTGGCGTTAATAAGTATCCTTCTGAAGTAGTCATACGACCAGTATTATCACGTTTGAAAGAACCATCTCGCGTATATGCTGTTGTCCCATCAGGCAGCTCAATCTGAAAATAGCCTTCACCTTCAATTGCAACATCCAATGGATTTCCCGTGCTTTGAAAACTTCCTTGTGTATGTATTGTATTCGTAGCTACCATACGAACGCCATGCCCCATTTGTAAGCCAGTAGGCAATTGTGTATCTGGGCCAGAATCAGCACCCGCTTGACGAAGCGTTTGATACATTAAATCCTGAAATTCAGCCCGATGTTTTTTATGTCCTGTTGTATTTACGTTCGCTAAATTATTAGAAATAACATCCATGTTACTCTGTTGCGCATTCATCCCTGAAGCTGCAGTCCACAATGCACGCATCATAATAAAAAACTCCCATCAAAAAATATTTCTTGCAAATTCAGTCAATTTAAAACACTTTTCAATATTATATCGTAATAATAAACGAAAATGTTAAGTACAATTATCCTCTGCCAACTTCATTCACTGCTTTTTCTAACATTGAATCTTCTGATTGCAATGCCTTTGCATTCGTTTCATATGCTCGATATGCATTAATCAGTTTAACCATCTCTGATACAACATTGACATTTGACAGTTCCAGCTGGCCTTGACTAATTTTCCCCGTAGCTTGTCTAGAACGCTCTCCTTGCGGAGCAACATACATGCTGTTACCTTCTTTTTTCAAAACTCTATCATCATCGAACTCAACAAAATCAAGTGTTGCAATTTGCTCATTATCCAATGCGATTCGCCCATCGGCGCCAATAGTTACATTGCCGTTTCCATTAATTTGCACTGGACGACCTTCTGCTAAAACAGGAAATCCTTCATTCGTAACAAGTTGTCCATTCTCAGCTAAATTAAAAGACCCATTACGGGTATACCTTGTCCCTTGAGGAGTATCAACTACAAAGTAACCTTTTCCTTCAATCGCAAGGTCAAAAGTGTTCCCTGTTTGCTGCGTTGACCCCTGTTCATGTTGTGTATAAATTTCATCAATTTTCGAACCACGACCCAACTCGCCAATTTGAGGTGCTACTTGTCCATCATTGATACGTCGAATTAGAACTCGTTCAAATTCAGAACTCACCGTTTCATCTTTTTTATAACCAGTAGTGGTTACGTTTGCTAAATTATTTGAAATAACATCCGTACGCGTAGTCTCTGTAATCATTCCTGATGCCGCTGTATAAAGCCCACGTATCAAATTAAGACACCTCCTAGAATTATCTTATACTTGTATTTTTCAGTGTAGTTAAACTATCTTCCAATTTATCTATGGAATCCAATGCCTTGCCTGTTCCAAGCGCAACACAAGACAATGCATCATCTGCTAAATACGTTGGAATTCCTGTTTCTTTTTGAATTAAGCGATCCAATGCAAAAAGCATTGAGCCCCCACCCGTCATGACAATACCACGATCCATAATATCAGCCGCGAGTTCAGGTGGTGTGTCTTCAAGCACCTTCTTGACACATTGGATAATTCGGCTAACAGGTTCATTGAGAGCCTCACAAGTTTCATTTACTTCCATCTTTATCGTTTTTGGCAATCCCGTTAATAAATCACGCCCACGTACCTCGAGCGAACCACTACGGGCATCGCGCATCGCCGCTCCAATATTAACCTTAATATCCTCTGCCGTACGCTCCCCGATCATGATATTATACTCATTTTTCACATAACGAATAATCGCTTCATCAAATTTGTCACCACCGATTCTTAACGAATCGCTTATAACAATTCCACCCAAGCTAATCACAGCAACATCGGTAGTTCCACCACCGATATCCACCACCATCGCACCATATGGCTCAGAAATTTCAAGCCCAGCTCCTAAAGCTGCTGCAAGCGGTTCCTCAATTAAATAAGTTTTACGCGCGCCCGCTTGTACAGCTGCCTCTAATACAGCACGTTTTTCAACAGTCGTTACTCCAGATGGAATACATACCATAATACGAGGCTTAAACAAAAAGCTTTTTCCCGCAACTTTTTCAATAAAATGGCGAAGCATACTTTCCGTTGTATCATAATCCGCAATAACCCCTTCACGAAGCGGACGGATCGCAACAATATTTCCAGGCGTACGCCCAATCATACGACGTGCCTCTTCACCTATAGCAAGAACCCTATCTGAATCTTTATCAATAGCTACAACAGAAGGCTCGTTTAAAACAACCCCTTTGCCTTTTATATAAACCAAAACATTGGCCGTTCCCAAATCCACACCAATATCCATTGACATTCCCAACATTGAAAATCCCCTTCCAAAACTACATTCAGTCAGCAAAATCGTAAAGCATTCTAATATCAATTACAGAAAATTTTACTCAACATGCTTTATTCTACATTTTACAATTAAATCCTTTATAATTAAAGATTTTCTTTATAATATTTATATTTCTTTCGCGTCGCTTCGCCACCCCGAATATGGCGTTCCGCCTTATTTTTTTCCAAGACAATTCTCACTCTGTCCGACAAAGCTTTATTCAACATGGGCAATCTTTCTATCATATCCTTATGTACAGATAATAAAAAATGGAACGTAAAATTTTTACATTTCCACACACTCTCTATCTCAGGTCACTTTATTATATTTAAAATTCGTTTTTTCATTTATATATCGACTCAATTTAATAATCAAAAGCGCCGATACGCTTCCAATAAAAGCAGCAGTGATAACATCACTTGGATAATGTGCCCCCAAATATAGGCGAGAAAATCCTATTAAACCTGCTAAAACCATTGCACCTATTCCATATTTTAGTGGAAGATACCTCAGATAAATACCTGCTGCTGCAAATGCAATTCCAGTATGTCCTGACGGAAAAGAATATCCTGATGGACGCCCCGTCAATAAAGATAATCCATCTAGCGCATCAAACGGGCGCGTTCTCTGAACAATATTCTTTAAAAATCCACTCCCTATTAAAGCATATAGCAACATGGCCATAAATGCCAATATGCCAATCGTCCTTGTTTTTTTATAAATCGACAATACGATAGCACTTATAATCCAAATGATCCCCATATCACCACTGTGCGTAATCAATTTAAAAACTGGTGTTAAATATTCATTTCTAACCTCTTCTTGCAACAGAAATAAAATTTTTGTATCCAATAAAGCTACTTCATAAACCATATTCTTTACCATCCTTCTAAATATCGAAACATATTTTTAAATTAGAAATCCTATATGAAGTTTATCAATGTTCAACCTTTGTTTCAAAAATCCTTCTCTAAAAAGATAAAAAGAATTACCAATTTACATTTTTTGCAGGAGTTTAATCCCCAATAGCGAAACCTTAATACTGCAACAATTATTTTACATTATTGTTTATTTTTGTCGTTTGTTGTCGAAAATAACTTGTAGACAAGAAAGGTTTCACATGATGAAGGTGATCAATTTAACAACGAAGTTTAATATTAAAATAGTCAGTGTTGTTTTTCTCGTTATACTGGTAATTACCATTTATAACGACTGGCTTTTGTTACAAGCTGAAAATAAACAAAATTTACGTTATTTAACTTCAATCACAGAATTTTTAGCTGAGAAAAGCCCCCCTAATCTTTTTTCAGAAACTTATATACAAGCTACAGCTCTAAATCAATCAAATCAATTGACTATTTATTCTCTTAACCAAAAGCTCCAACCAATAATTGATGAAGTTTGTATGCCTTATAAACGAATTCAATTTGGCTACTATTCGAAAAACTGTAAAAATGTAGTTGCTATTGGGTCAAAATTTGATGAATCTTTACTTATCGACATGTCACTAAATAAAGCAAATCCCATCCATGATGTGACTACAACGTCACTCATTGAAGAGGAGTTTTCCTCTTTATGGCATGGTGAAAAATCAATTACTTACTGTATTCCAATTAAAGAGAATGGAGTTATCGTTGCCCAGGCTTTCGCTAGCGTTAATCAAAGTAAAGTATATAAAATCCTATGGCAAAGAACAATGGACACCTTTTTAATCACATTTGTTATGCTTTTATTTTGTGTTATTGCTTTTCATGAACTATGCCTTAGATTGAAAGAAGATTTGATTAAATTTGCTAAATCCATCTCTTCGGGGAACTCTCACGATATAGATATTTCCTTTTCAGAATTTGCTCCAATTTTAAATTATATAAGCAAACAAACAGAAAAAATGACACAATTAGACCGATTAAATATCGTGGGCGAAATGGCCGCTGGAATCGCGCATGAAATTCGCAATCCACTTACAACCGTAAAAGGTCTGCTTCAATTCATGAGCCGAAAGAATGAATTCAATAAACATAAAGAAAATTTTGATTTAATGATTACCGAAATTAATCGTGCCAATGCGATTATTACTGAGTTTTTATCCCTATCAAAAAATAAAGCAATGAACTTTCAAAAAATGAATTTAAATACCATTTTACAAGATATCTATCCTTTACTTCACGCAAATGCACTATATTATGACTGTAAAGTTTATTTAGACTTAAGCGATATTCCAAATTTACTTTTAGATAAAAATAGCATTCATCAATTTATTCTTAATATGATTCAAAACAGCATTGATGCTATGCCTGATGGAGGATCAATCCATATCTCAACAGTATCAACTAGCAATAATGTAGTTCTAACAATTAAAGATTCTGGAATTGGGATTTCAAAAGACATTCGAGATCATTTATTTACACCATTTTTTACAACCAAGGATAAAGGAACAGGACTTGGCCTAGCGATTTGCTCTCGGATTATTCATCGTCATAAAGCCACTCTAACATTCAACAGTCAAATAGGAGAAGGTACAACCTTCATCGTTACCTTCCCCTCCATAGATTCAAATAATAAAAACTAAAAGGAGTATTGCTATGACCGAGAAAATACTTACCGCTATGTTTGCAATAGTAAGTTTACTCTATCTTTATTTTGCTCATCAATTATCCTTTGGCTCGCTTCAAAATCCTCAGTCTGGTTTTTTGCCAATAACCATTGGAATTATCGCTATAATTTTGTCTTTCATATTAATTATCAAACAACTCCGTTCAACCAAAGCAGAGTCTGCAGAATCAGTAAACTGGACAAAATTTACATTTATACTTTTAGGATTGATTTTTTATATCTTGTTTTTTAAATTTTTGGGCTACTTCTTCTCAACCTTATTTTTTCTATTCTATCTACTTAAAATTGCATCAGAAAAAACAGATCGGTGGAATCCATTTATCATTTCTTTTATCAGTTCAACCTCTTTTTATTTACTTTTTAAATACTACCTAGATGTAACATTACCTTAATCAAAACAGCTAAGGAGGTTTTACCTTGGAAACTTTCGATATGCTATTACACGGTTTTACCGTCAGCATGATGCCAGCAAATCTAGTAGCATGTGCCATAGGAGTTTTATTAGGAACACTCGTCGGAGTTTTGCCTGGAATTGGAACAATCGGTGCAATTTCTTTATTACTGCCATTTAGTTATACGATGGATCCTACCTCATCTTTAATTATGTTTGCAGGAATTTATTACGGTTCTAAATATGGCGGATCGACTACCTCTATTTTGATGAATGTCCCCGGAGAAACAGCATCTGTTGTAACCTGTATCGATGGCTATGCCATGGCACAACGTGGAAGAGCAGGTGCTGCTTTAACAGTCTCAGCAATAGGTTCATTTATTGCTGGCACTATCGGCGTCATCGGGCTCACCTTGTTTGCTCCACCTTTAGCCAACCTTGCCTTAAGCTTTGGACCACCAGAATACTTTGCCTTATCAATTGTCGCCTTATTTTTTTTAACAAAACTAACAGGGACTTCTATGCTAAAATCCACGTTAATGGTTACTTTAGGAATTATGCTTGGTACGGCTGGATTAGACTCCCTGTCAGGAATTAGCCGATTTACTTTTGGTATTGATGAGCTAGACCGTGGATTTGATTTATCCCTTCTAGCTATGGGAATATTCGGCATCGGTGAAATTCTAACTGTCATGGCCTCCTCCGCCCCGCCATCAGCTATTCAAAAATTTAAATTTCGCGATTTATATCCAACACACGAGGAATGCCGGCGCTCTATAGCCCCAATTTTCCGCGGCAGTATTTCGGGCTTTTTAGTCGGATTAATGCCAGGGCCTTCATCAACAATCTCAACGTTTGTCTCCTATGCATTAGAAAAATATTGCAGCAAAAATCCTGCTGAATTTGGTCATGGTGCAATTGAAGGTGTCGCCGGTCCTGAGTCTGCAAACAATTCAGCTAGTTCCGCAAGCATGATTCCTCTTTTATCTTTAGGATTGCCGTTTTGTGGCGGTACCGCAATTTTACTAAGCGGATTCATGGTCCACGGAATTCTTCCGGGACCTTCCTTAATTACACAATATCCAGACTTATTTTGGGGTCTTATCGCCAGTATGTACGTAGGTAATGTTATGCTGCTTATTATCAATTTGCCCTTGGTTGGTGTTTTCGTCCAACTATTACGAACACCGTTATATATACTAATGCCATTAGTTATTGTACTAACATTAACCGGAGCGTATGCGGTTAACAATAGTGTATTTGATCTAATATGCATTTTATTATTTGGCGTACTAGGATTCTTCCTAAATCGTACAGGCTTTGAGCCAGCACCACTCATCATTGGAATAGTCATTGGCCCTGAACTTGAACAAAGATTAATTCAAGGATTAATTATCTGTGACGGCAGTTTACTAGACATGCTAACACGACCGATTTCCGCAACAATTATATGTGTCGGGCTTCTTTTTGCTATCTATAATTTGTTTAAATGGTTCAAAAATTTTCAAATATCGTACACAAAAAAGTGTCACGATAATAATAAAAAGGAGATGTAAAGACATGCAAAAAAAATCACTAGTATTTCTTATGATGGGTTTATTTATTACAGGAATTACAATGACTGGATGTACAATGACCGAAGAAAAAAACGATTACCCTAATAAGCCTATAAATGTAATTGTCCCATTTACAGCTGGAGGAAGTTCCGACTTACAAGCTAGAACTCTAGAAAAATTAGCACCTAAATATCTTGACCAAAATTTTATTATTCTTAATAAACCTGGTGGTGGTGGAAGTGTTGCTTGGAATGAACTAGTAACTTCACCATCCGATGGATATAACATCGGGATCAGTTACGCAGCTTTACTTTTGCAACCTTTATATGGATCAACAAAATACCATTATCCAACTGCACTTGAACCAATAGTTCAGTTTTCTACTACTCCTTTATTATTTGTAGTAAATACAGACCAACCATGGCAAACACTTGATGATTTAATTAAATTTAGTAAGCAGAATCCTAATAAAATAAATTTAGGGCATGCCGGAATCGGAGATATAAGCCATATAATCGGAGAAATATTTGCCAAAGAAGCTGATATCAGCATTAATCAAATTCCATTTAAAGGTGCAAGTGAGTCTACAGCTGCTTTGTTAGGGGGACATATTCAAATCGTAGTTGCGAGCCCAGGTGCTTTAACGGAGCAAATCGCAAGTGGAAAATTACGAGCATTGGCTATATCAAGCGAAAATCGCTCTACTAATCCTATTTTTGCGCAAACACCAACTTTTAAAGAACTAGGATATAATATAGTTTTAGAAAATTGGTTCGGCATTATTGCACCAAAAGAAATTACTTCTGAGACAAAAAAGAAATTAGAAGCAGGATTAACCAAAATGATTGCAGACCCAGAATTTAAAGTAAATATTGAAAAGCTTGGCATGGAAGTAAGTTATTTAAATTCCGAAGACTCGAAAAAAAAATGGATTGCTGATAATGAAAAGCTATCTAACATGTTAAAAGAGACTGATATTATTGAACAAATTCAAGCACAGAAAAAATAATTTTTAAAGTAATTAAAAACTTAATGAATAATAAAAAGGAGATGTAAAGACATGCAAAAAAAATCACTAGTATTTCTTATGATGAGTATATTCATTACAGGAATTACAATGGCTGGATGTACAATGACTGAAGAAAAAAATGATTACCCTAATAAGCCTATAAATGTAATTGTCCCATTTAGTGCCGGCGGCGGAACTGATTTACAAGCAAGGGCATTGGAAAAATTAGCTCCAAAATATCTTAATCAAAATTTTATTATTCTTAATAAACCTGGTGGAAGTTGTACAATTGGTCTTAATGAATTAGTTACTGCATCTCCTGATGGATATACAATTGGATTAAGTCCTTTAAATTTAATTTTGCAACCATTATATGGAGCTACAAAATATCATTACCCAACTGCACTTGAGCCAATCGTACAAATCTCAACAACCCCTTCAATTTTAGTTGTAAACGCCAATCACTCTTGGGAGACATTAGATGATTTAATTACATACTGTAATCAACACCCTAGGGAAATCAAGTTCGGGCATTCAGGAATTGGTGACTCTAGCCACATTATTGGTGAAATATTTGCCAAAAAAGCGAATATTGAAATCGAACAAGTGCCCTTTCGCGGAGCAAGTGAATCAATATCTGCATTACTAGGTGATCATGTCCAATTTATCATTGCCAGCCCTGGTGCTTTAACTGAACAAATTAAAAGCGGTAAATTAAAAGCATTAGCCATATCTGGAGAAAAACATTTATCCAATTCTGCACTTAGCAAAATACCTACTTTTCAAGAATTAGGATTTGATATTGTTTTAGAAAATTGGTATGGTATAGCCGCACCAAAAGAAATTGACGCAAAAACAAAGAATAAACTTGCTGAATCACTAAAAAATATGATTAGCGACCCTGATTTTAAAACAAATCTTGACCAGTTAGGCATGGAAGTCAGTTATTTAAATTCTGAAGAAACTAAAAAGAAATGGATATCCGACACTGAAAAGTTGACTAACATATTAAAAGAAACTGATATTATTGAGCAAATCCAAGCACAAAAACAATAGTTTATCATATTCAACAATAAAAATGGCAGGACTCAACCACTGAGTTCTGCCATTTTTATTAGCCACTACATATATTCATTATGTCTACTTCTGAAAATAAATTTAATTTAACTTTTATATTGCCTTGTTCACTAACTAAAATTTTTTCAATTAAGTTTTTTAATAACATATTGCCACACTCACCACTGCTTAAAATTTCTTTTATATTTACACAATATCTTTGCACTAGCATATCAATTTGCATGTGAATATTTTCTTCTTGTTTAAAACTTTTCATCTCCTTTTCATACGACTCAATTTGCCTATTAATCTCGCCCACACGCTCTTTTAATTCCTCTATCGAAATAATCTCAAATTCATACATTTCAGTTTGCTTGCGCTTTATCCGTTTTAGTCGAACAATTTCTTTTTGAATTTTATTTGTATTACAAGTAAAATCCTCTTTACTCCATTTTCTTTTTAGTAAATGAATAACTTTCCCCATTAAATTTTTTTGTGAATCTATCATTTCTGAAAAATAATCTTGAATAGCAGTTAGCAGTTCTGCTTCATCAATCGTAGTTCCATTATTACAAAAGTCTTTTCCTTGAGAGTTACGCCCTGTACAAACCCATCGTATATATTCTTTTGTATACTTTCTATACATCCGACGAAAACTGTATCCACAGCTCTCACATTGAATCAATGTACTAAAGCAATACTTATTCGATTGCCGCTCCTTTTTATGTCGAAAATCTTCATTTCGTTTTTTCATAATTTTTTGCGCTTTTTTAAATGTATATTCATCAACAATCATTAAATCTGGTTTGTTTGCAATAAAAAAATCCGCTTCGCGATTCACGCCCCGTTCACCAGTTAGAAAGTCTTTCACATAGGATTTTCCATTTATTACTCTTCCCATATAAAGTTGATTGCTTAGAACTTTTCCTACTGAATATGGATGCCATTTACAATCTCGCTTTGTCTTTATCCCTTCTTTGTTTAAAAAATTTGCAATTTTAAAAAAACCAAATCCTTGATTTAGATACAAATCAAACATTTTTCGAATGATCCTTGCTTCATATGGATTAACTTTTAAATCGAAATATTCCCCATGAATTTTATCATATCCATAAACTAAATTAGGTACACGCCCTTTCTCTGCATTACGCTTTTTGCCAAATTTAACTCTTTTGGAAATATTAGCACTTTCTTCTTGGGCAACAGCAGCTAAAATGGTCAATGTAAGCTCACCATCATTGCTGGACATATTCGCCGTAACAAATCGACAATCAACATTTAAAGATTTGAGTTTACGAATACTTTGCAAAAAATCTACTACATTACGAGCAAGCCTAGAAACGTCTTTTACGTGCACCGAGGAAAATCTTCCACGTTCTGCATCTTTCATCATTCGCTTAAATTCACGACGATTTTTTAATTTTGTTCCACTAATTCCCTCATCCGCATATACCTCAACCAGTTCTAAATGGTTACGATTTGCATATTCCATAAAAAATTCTTTCTGGGCTTGTAAACTCATAATCTGTTCATCTTTATCCGTTGATACCCTACAATAGGCTGCAATCTTTGATTTCACTTGATCATTCAGCATATGATTCCTCCAAACAGTAAAGATTCTGTGTCTAGTTTACCCCATCATTTCTTCTGGTTTTGATTTACTTTGTTCTAAATCGCACTTGATTTTCATCATCAATGCTTCTGCAAGAATTAACGGTAAAAATTTTTCTATCTCACTACTTGAATTGCAGTTTTCAAATTGAATTTTCACTTTTTTCATCTCCCTCTAATGCTTGTACTAATAAATATTATCTTCATCAATAAAAAATTCCCTATTTATTTTTATCCGCTGACTACTCTGCTTTATATTTTAACCCTACAATGATAAAAAAGAATTCCCAGCTATAAGTTGAAAATTCTTTTTTATCGTTCTATTTTATATTATCTTTATGTACAGTAGATTTACTAACACCAAAAACGTTGGCAGCCTGCCTTACTGTATGTTTGGTCTCTAAAATATGCGCACAAATCTCTAATACACGTTTGCGAATATATTCTTTCATCCTGTCCATTCCCCCAATGACTTTGCTATCAAATGTATATGCAAAAATCTACATTGACAGAACTGATAGCCGTAGAGGTTATTCCCTACAAATTCACCAGTGTATAAAATTAAAGTGATAATCTAACTATCCATTAATAAATTTGCTGCAATTATATATTCGCCTTAAAAATATTTTCTAATTGCGAAGAATTTATCACACTATTATCTTCATATTCTTTTCTAGCTCTGTCTGCCATTGCATTCAAGGTAGTCTTATCATCATCTTTATCTTGGGATTTCCCTATGTTGAATGCATTACTGCCGTGTTGAGACTGTTTATCATTTCCTGTACTTATTTTTTGTTTACTGATTACTTTGGATTCGATTTGCTTTCCTGAAGAATCAACAGTAATTTGTGTCAATACTACAATCTGCGAGCCATCATCAGCCGTAATTACACTCCGTTGAATAGTCGTTGTCGTCTCCTCAGCACTGCCATCTTTCCCTTGACTTTTTGAAGAATTAGTCTCTCCAGCTAATGTTTTTTTGAACTGTTCAGCTACATCATCCATTTTATTTACAGAAGATGTTGAAGCAGAAGTAGCTGTATTCCATAAATTGTGATTTACTCCTTGAATACTGCTCATTTTTTAATCTCTCCTAAATAAGGAATCCATTCGATCAAATTCTCGTTCCCTCATTTAATTTATCGAAAAAACTGAAGAAACTTTAAGTATTTTTCATAATTTTATTATTAGCATAACTTATAGGAAACAACCTCAGTTTTGTTAATACAAGCCAAAATTAAGATTTTGTTATTTTAACTAAAAAGATCCCCTTAATTTATAAATCTTATTTTCTCTATATTGTGAAAATTACAAAGCTTTTTGTAAATTTTTGTAGAATTTTCAAAGGAAAATATTTCTTTTTTCTAGTATTATTCTATTAATTAAATAAATATTTGCAAAAGTGAGGGATTCCTATGTCATTCAATTTTCGAAGTCTTCGCGCTCAATGTATGTTTATTGGTGGCTTGCTAATTTTCATCGCAATGGTAATTCTCGGTGTTTCCAGTTACTATTATGCAAACAAATATCTCCAAGAAAGCGAAAATAACTCAATTAAATTAATGTCTGAAAATTCTCACATCAAAGTCAATACCCGTTTAAATGAATTAATCGGTTATTTAGAGTCAGCTGCTGACACAGCGCGGTTAAAAAATGCAAAAGATAAAGATACTATATTATCAGCCCTAAACGATTGTATGATTCGAGCAAAAGATTTTTCAGTCGTTGCTTATGTTGATTTAAACGGTAACGCCATTCGTCAAAACGGTGAGATTTCCTCTGTTTTAAATCGCGAATATTTTAAACATATCATGCAAACAAAAGAAAAATACATATCAGAAGTTCTCATTTCTTCAACAACAAATCAACCAGCTACTATTTTGATTGTACCTGTAATGAATAATGGTAAAATAACTGGCATGGTTTATGGTTCCCTTGAGCTAAGCGATCTTCAGAGTTTTGTTAATGATATAAATTTTGCAAAAACAGGTTCCGCTTATCTACTTGATGAAACGGGAACGATTATCGTTCATAGTAAAAACCCTGAACTAGTAAAAAAAATAAATTTAAACGGAGAGAACAATCCAGCAAAAATTAAAAATGAAATCCCAATTGATTCTCGATTAACTCAGCTCTATACAAATTCTCTTAAAACCTCCGAACTTGTATCTGGTGTTTTTAATTTTGGTAATAATGATTTACAGTTTGGAACTTTTTCAACAATTGATCTACCCGGAGGGAAGAAATGGACTTTAGCAATTGTTGCTCCTGAATCGGAAGTAAATGAACCAATTAATACTTTAACGCGCAATATTATTTTAATTACAATTATTTGTATAATTATTGCAATGATTATCGCAATGTATCTAAGCGAAAAATTAGCAAATCCAATTATTCAAATTAAAGAACAATTAAATCAATTAGCCTCAGGTAATTTAGGCTTACCTAAACTAAACATTAATAGCAAAAATGAATTAGGAGATTTAGCCCATGCATGTAACAAAATGATTGAAGACCTAAAAACTTTATTACATCAAATCCAAAAAACTGTTGAACAGGTTGCAGCTGCATCAGAAGAACTTACAGCCAGCGCTGATCAATCAGCCCAAGTTACAGTCCAAGTGGCTCAATCAATTGCGGATGTCGCCACATCTTCAAATGCACAAGTAGCATCAATAAACAAATCCACCAAAGTCATTGAAAATATTACATCTGAAATTCACGCTGTTTCCATAATGGCAAATAATTCCGAAAATTATGCACAAGATGCTGTAACAAAAGCACAAAACGGCAATGAATTCGTAAATAAAGCGGTTATTCAAATGCAACAAATTCAAGATACTGTAACAGCCTCGGCATCCGTAGTAAGTAGACTTGGCGATCGTTCAAAAGAAATTGGCCAAATCATCGAAACGATATCTGCCATTGCAGCACAGACCAATCTTCTTGCATTGAATGCAGCAATTGAGGCGGCTCGCGCCGGAGACCACGGACGCGGTTTTGCAGTTGTTGCTGAAGAAGTAAGAAAACTTGCTGAACAATCCCAAAAAGCTGCCGAACAGATAGCTGCTTTAATCGGCGAAATTCAAATAGAAACCAATAATGCTGTAGTTTCTATGAACGCTGGCACAGAGGAAGTAAAAATAGGTACTTCTGCTGTAAGCAATGCTGGAAGCATTTTCATAGAGATTGTTAATCTGGTAGAACAGGTTGCAACCCAAATTACCAATTTGTCAGCAACTGCCGGAGACATCGCCAATGGAACGACAGCTATTGTTTCTTCTATTCAATCAATAGATACTGAAAGTCAAAAGGTAGCCGAACAAACACAAACTGTTTCGGCTGCGACGGAAGAGCAATCTGCTTCCATGGAACAAATCGCCTCTTCAAGCCAAAGTCTTGCAAACCTCGCGCAAGAGTTGCAAGACACAGCCCATAATTTTAAGTTCTAAAAATAAAAACGGTATTGTTGGGCTCTACAACAATACCGTTTTCTTATACTTGTCCCTATAAAGTAGACTTCTGATTTAAATCTTGTAAAATGTAATCTTTTATGACATCTTATATATTATCTCACTAAAGCTTTTCTCTTATATTTTACTCTACAAATCACCTATTCACATTCCAAAATTTATGATATACTCAATATATTTAAAAGGCAGAAGTGAGGATAAAAGGTGAATATAAATTCAAATCGTAATTTTTTAAATATTAGCGAATGGCGTTTAACCCCATATCAAATTTTATCATTAGGTATCGCTGCCCTCGTATTAAGCGGGGCTTTTTTACTCATGCTCCCCCTCTCCAGCCAAAGTGGAGAATCCATGTCATTTGTTGACGCTTTATTTACAGCAACCTCTGCTGTTTGCGTAACTGGTCTTGTCGTTGTTGACACAGGGAATTATTTTTCGCTATTCGGGCAGCTAGTCATTATTTTTCTTATCCAATGTGGTGCTTTAGGGTTTATGACGATGGCAACACTTATGGCACTTCTCATGCGAAAAAAAGTCCATTTACGTAATCGTCTTATTATGCAGGAAGCATTAAATCAGTTAACACTTGCGGGTATCGTAAAGCTCGTAAAGTATATTATAAAATCTACGCTTCTCATCGAGTTCATCGGTGGTACAATCCTTGCAATACGCTTTTATGTTGATTTTGGGGCCACCGGTATTTATTACGGATATTGGCACGCAATTTCTGCCTTTTGTAATGCAGGCTTTGATATTATCGGCAGTAAAAATGGAAATTTATTTCCGTATGTAGATGATTTTATCGTGAATATTACTCTAACCTCGCTCATTATTCTTGGCGGTCTTGGCTTTGCCGTAATTGCCGACATTACTGCAACGAAGAAATTCAATTTTTTTGCTTTACATACAAAAATTGTTCTTGCCACTACTGCCTTTCTCGTTTTTGGTGGCATGTTTTACATTTTACTTATGGACTACTACAACTCAGAAACACTTGGTGGCTTATCATTGACAGGAAAATTGCTGGCTAGTTACTTTCAATCAGTAACACTCCGTACAGCTGGATTTGCAACTTTACCAATCGGTGAATTAACGAATGCTTCAATATTTGCTATGATGATTCTTATGTTTATCGGCGCATCGCCAAGCTCGACTGGCGGCGGTATTAAAACAACGACCTTTGCAGTCGTAATCGCTTCCATCTGGAGCCAAATTCGCGGACACGAAGATACCGTATTGTTTTATCGCAAAATTCCCAATGCTATGATCCAAAAAGCCTATACTTTTACTTTTATTTCTGCCGCTTTAAATTGCCTTGCGATTATGCTACTTACCATGGATAATGCAAATACAGAAAGTATTCCTCTTTTCTTTGAAGTGATTTCCGCCTTTTCTACTTGCGGTCTCAGTATGGGCATTACACCAACGTTAGATTCATTTAGTAAATATGTTCTCACCATCATGATGCTCATTGGTCGTATTGGACCTGTTACATTTGCTCTAGCCTTAGCATTAAAAAGTCAAAAAACAAAAATTAAATATCCAGAAGGTAAAATCATGATTGGGTAATGCAACGATGCATCTACACCACTAACAAAATAAATGTTTATAGGGAATCAGCTACTCTGTTTCCCGACTTTACAGACTCCCACTTTTTCCAAGCGGGAGTCTTATTCTTCTCGCTTAGAAATGTTCTAAAGAAAGCGTGGTAATTTTTCTACGCCGCTTTGCAACTTTATAGCAGCTAAATCCCTGTTTCGCCATAATATTGACTAGGCTTTCATTGGTACCATTACTAGGCAGTTTTTTTAGTTTTTCAACCACGATTTCTTCCTTCTCCTCTTTTATCATCACAGGTTCAGCAACTTTCTGCTTACTAATTACTTTCGACTCTACCAACTTCCCATTTCTCCCTGTCGTTACCTCTCTAATAATAAGAAACTCCGTACCATCGGGATCAACAGTAAGACTCGTACGAAAAATTGTATCAGTTACATCCCTTTTACTATTATTCAACTTTGTTAACATCGACTTAAACTCTTTTGTCTCCTGCATACTTTTCATCTGTGCTTTAGCTAATTGTTCTCTATACGCCTTATATTGAACTTTCTCAAATTCATTCATTTCTTTCCCTCCACACAAATCTATCCTTCTACAACAAATCCTACTTATAATATCGTTATTTTTCCATTCTTTTTAAGGAAATATTTCTCTAAATAAAAAAATCGGTATTGCATATATGCAATACCGATTTTTTTATAACGAATACACGGGATCATCATTTAAATAAGCAAATTCATATTCTTTTTTTATTTTATTGTAACGCGTATGAAGAAGTCGGTGTGCTTTTTCGCTCAATGGATGTGCTAAATACTCTTTATATAAACGAATCACTTCTGGGTTTTGATGTGATTTACGAATTTTCATTGACTTATCAATCGAGTAAATTGCATCCATGCGCATAATTTTCACATCGTTGGTACTTTTAATCGGCTGTCCACCACCTCCAATACAGCCTCCTGGACAAGCCATTACTTCAACAAAATGATATTCACAAGTTCCCGCTTTAATCTGCTTCATAATCTTCTCAGCATTTCTTAAGCCATGTGCGATTGCGACTTTAATTTCTCGATCTCCCAAATCAATGATTGCTTCTTTAATCCCTTTAAATCCACGTACATTTTCAAAATCCAAATTTACGAGCTCTTTCCCTGTATATACTTCATACACCGTACGAAGTGCAGCTTCCATTACACCGCCACTCGTACCAAAAATCGCTCCAGCACCAGTTCCCATCCCCATAGGGCTATCAAATTCCCCCTCTGCTAAATGATTAAAATCAATCCCCACATAGTTAATTAATTTTGTTAATTCACGTGTCGTTAAAACGATATCAACATCCCTGACTCCACTCTGCTGCATTTCCGGTCTAGATGCTTCGTATTTTTTCGCCGTACATGGCATGATTGATACCGTAACAATATCTTTAACATCTATTCCCGTAGCTGCTGGATAATACGATTTTGATAACGCACCAAAAATCTGCTGGGGTGATTTTACACTGGAAAGATGTTCGAGATAATCGCCATGATGCTTCTCCATATAATTTACCCATCCGGAGCTGCATGAAGTAAGCATCGGTAAGCTTTCATTTTGCTTTAACCTTTGTAAAAGCTCATTTCCTTCTTCCATAATTGTTACATCTGCTGCAAAATTCGTATCAAATACACGGTTAAAGCCAAGCATCCGTAAAGCAGTTACCATTTTCCCCGTTACCACTTCGCCCTTTGGCAATCCAAATTCATCTCCCAAAGCAACACGCACCGATGGCGCTACTTGCACGATTACATGCTTTTGGGGATCTTGTAATACATCTAATACCTTTTGCGTATCATCTCTTTCTACAATTGCACCAACTGGACAAACAGCGCTGCATTGCCCACATAAAATGCAATCCGTTTCTTCTAATGGCTTATGATAAGCTGTCGTAATCATATAATCTTCTGACCGCCCCGCATGCGATAGCGCTGCTACGCCTTGCACTTCCTGACAGGCTTTAACGCATCGACCACACTTCACACATTTTGATAAATCACGCACCAAACTCGGATTGTTATCATTAATCGGAATATGTTTTGCCACATTTGGCAAATTTGGCTTTAAAACATTAAATCGACTGCATAGCTTTTGTAAATCACATTTACCATTGCGCGCACAGGATAAGCAATTTTGCTCATGATTTGCTAAAATCAATTCTAAAATTCCCACTTGCGTATCGCGAACTAGTTTTGTATCCGTTAAAATCTCCATACCTTCCCATACGTCCGTAGAGCATGCCGCAAATAATCTTCTTCCGCCGACAACTTCAACGGTACAAATTCTGCAATGCGCTTTGATTGTTTGATCCGGATGATAGCAAAGATGGGGAATATTGATATTAATCTTCTTTGCCGCTTCTAGAATTTTCGTTCCTTTTTCCACTTCAACAGGAATATTATTTATTTTAATATGCACCATATTGTCCATAAAGTCACCTCATTCATTTTACTATAAAACATTCCGGGAATACTTCAATCGCAGAAACGAATGCACTTTGCGCCGTTTCTCCTAAACCACACATCGAAGACATCGCCATCAACTTCGCAATTTTTTTCATGGAGGTTACATCACTTTCTGTATGCGTTCCTTGCGCTACCTTATCAAGTAAAATCCGCATATGACGATTGCCCTCACGGCAAGGTGTGCATTGTCCACAACTCTCATGAGAAAAGAATTCCTGCGTTGCCACTAAAAATTCCATAACGGTCGTTCGCTCATCTACCACCAAGATTGCCCCCGAACCGACACCAACACCAGCTTTTTGTAGAGCTTCATACGTATAAGGTGTATCTAAAATATCCGTTGAAGCAATTTTCCCTGATGCACCACCAAATTGAATCAACCGAATCGCACGATTTCCCTGAATTCCCCCAGCCAAATCATAAATAAGCTCTCGTACCGTAACCCCGAACGGAATTTCAAAAACGCCAGGACAGTTTACATTGCCACCCACACTAACCAGTTTTGTCCCTTTTGATTTTTCCGTCCCATAACTTTGATAAACGTTCTGATCATCAAGTAGAATTCCGGTAACTAAAGATAGACTCTCCACATTATTTACACACGTGGGTAAATTATATAAGCCGCATTGTTTAATAAATGGCGGTTTCATTCTCGGTCTACCGCTTTTACCTTCAATAGATTCCACGAGTGCCGTACCTTCGCCACAGACATATGCCCCTGCACCGGAATATAAATGAATATCGAAATTAAATCCTTTGCCAAGAATATTCTTTCCTAAAAAGCCATAGACACGCGCCTGTTTTATCGCATTTAAAAGCAACGGACGCAAATGGCTGTATTCTTCCCTTAAATAAATGTATCCATTTTCCGCATCTACCGTGTAGCCAGCGATAATCATTCCCTCAATTAAATTAAATGGGTCATGCTCAATTAGCGTCCGATCCTTAAACGTACACGGCTCTCCTTCATCGGCATTGCACACGACAACTTTATTATCATCAATTACCGCTTTTGCCTGCGACCACTTGCGCCCCATATCATAGCCTGCGCCACCGCGCCCTTTTACCTCAGCCGCCGCAATTATTGCCGCAATCGCTTCCCCTTCCATGTTCACCGCTTTCTTTAATGCATGAAAGCCACCAATCCTCATATAAGCACCAATCGACATTGGATCATATTTCCCAAAATTTCTTGTCATAAACGCTACTGTCTTCGTCATCTTTGTCACTCCTATCTTCTATCCTAATGCATCAAGCAGTGCAATAATTTTTTCTCGACTCGTTAAGTGCCCATAGACTTTTCCATTGATTCTAACCGCAGGAGCAACATCACAAGCACCAAAGCAGGGAACCTTTTCTATCGTAAATCTACCATCATACGTTACTTCATTGATCTCTATACCTAAAATTTCTTTTAGCACTGTAAATATTGTCGTATTATCATTAATTTTACAAACGATACTATCACAAATCTGAATCGGGTATTTTGCTCGCGGTTTATCAGATAGCGCTGCATAAAAAGAAATCACATCATAAACATTTGTAATTTTTGTATTGAGTTTCTCCGCCAAATAATATGCCACTTGCTCCGGAATATACTGACGCGGAATAATCACTTGGATATCAAGCAAAATTCCCACCAATTGTGAAGCATCATTGTTATGGGAAAATAAAATCAAATCAATCTGTTCTGCTAATTCTTTTGTAAGGATTTGCTCCTTCATTTTAAAATCCATTATTTCAAGCCCTCTCTATCACTTTGTTACATCTTGAACTATCTAATACAAAAGGCGCTGCAAATGATTTTGCAACGCCTTTTAACATCTAAACCAATTCCCTTCCTAGTTTTAAGGGATAAACAATGCTGTTTCATTAGGAGTTTTAACTCCCACTAAAATCAGACACGTAATCCAGGGGCTTACGAGGTCTCCACCTAAAGAGGCGGGAGTTAGCCCCCGTTAGCCATCGGATAAATTTAATCTATCAAACCTTGTACGAATTATAACATTCCTATTGATAAATCACAATGTAATTGTTTACAAGTCTAGAAATGCTACTAAAAATTGTAGCAAATTAGAAAACCACGCGAAAACCGCGCACCCTACTATTGTTTTCCTAATAGCCGTACGCGTTTTCAGCTGTCATGATTTATTAACAATTTTTTTCATGATATTCTTCTAATTTTAAAACACCCGTATAGAGCATTTCCTTTGTTACAAGATACGGCGAGCGTGTTAACTCACCGCTTTTTACCGTTTCATCAAATACACCGTCTAACTCTGCTAACGTTACATCAAGATCTGCCAAACAAGTTGGCAAGCCCAGATCACGACAGAAGCTAAATACCTTTGCTAATTCTTTTTCTTGACCATCGCACATCAACAGCAATAAAACGCCATAAGCAACAACTTCGCCATGTAAATGCTTCTCTTCAATTTGCGGCAACATCGTAATCGTGCAATAAAATGCATGTGCAATATGTCCGTTATAATCCGACTCAACGAAGTTAGATACTAATCCTGTGCTTACCACAATCGCTAAAACAACTTGTTCAAACTCTTTACTTAGCACATGATTTTCATTGTCTTTTAATGCTTTCATTCCATATTCTAAAATTGGGTCGGCACACAGTCGGCTAAGCTGTATACCTACTGCATTAAAATGCTCTAATTCTACATTTTGTGCAGCTAGATTCGATTCGTAATATTTCGCAATCGTATCGCCCATTCCCGCCCATAAAAACTGCTTGGGTGCTTCTACTGCTATTTGTGTATGAATAAATACATGTACCGGAGGAATATCAGATACATTTAATTCACGAAAAGTTCCATCGGGATAATAAACGACACTAAGCGCAGTTAGGCAGGCACAATTACTTGCAATCGTCGGAAAAGTAAATAAGGGTTTATGTAAAGCTCGTGCCAGTAGTTTGCAAGTATCCATTACTTTGCCTCCGCCAATTGCAAAAATCATATCCGCCTCTTGTACGCTTTGCAGCACTTTCAGAGCTTCCATATTTTCATAAGAAGCTTCACCGCCATACCAAACAAAATCTAAAACCCTGAGCTCAGAATCCTTTATCGCCGAACAAATCAAATCTTTTGCCTTACTTATCGCAGTTTTCCCACCAATAGCAACTACTTTTTTCCCATAAGTCGGACAAACTGTTTGTATTTTTTCGTATGCAGCTACACCAATGGTATAACTCGGTAAATTTATACTATATGTACTCATCTCAGCACTCCATTCAAAATCAGTCTTACTTTATTTCCATTTTTAATAGTTTAGCATTGTCATCTTTAAATATCAATGCGGAATATTTACAGCTTTACACGAAAAATTATTTTTTCCGTTTTACATCAACAAAAATTGCCCTCAATACATTTATCCAAAGTATTGAGGGCAATTTTCAGTTTACTGCTATCATTAATTTTAACATTTTATTAAACTATATATTTTGCTTAACATTCTGCATCTTTGCCAAAAGCCTGATTTAAATCAGCAATAATGTCATCAATATGCTCTGTACCAATTGACAAACGAATTGTATTTGGGTGTATTCCCTGCTCTAACAATTCAGCCTCAGAAAGCTGCGAATGCGTGGTAGAGGCAGGATGAATAACAAGAGATTTTACATCAGCAACATTCGCTAATAGTGAAAAGATCTCTAAACGATCAATAAATTTCTGTGCTTCCTTTACGCCGCCTTTAATATCAAAGGTAAAGATAGAAACGCCACCGTTAGGAAAATATTTTTGATAAAGCGCATGATGGGGATGACTATTAAGCGATGGATGATTTACCTTTTCTACTTGTGGATGATGCGCTAAGTAGTCGACTACTTTTAATGCATTTTCTACATGGCGCTCCACGCGAAGCGACAACGTCTCAAGCCCTTGTAAAAATAAAAATGCATGGAATGGCGCAATCGTCGCTCCTGTATCACGAAGCAATATCGCCCGAATCTTCGTCACAAACGCCGCTTTTCCTACCACTTTTGTAAAGCTTACACCATGATAACTCGGATTAGGCGCAACAAGTGAAGCAAATTTTCCGCTTGCTTCCCAATCAAAATTGCCACTATCGACAATTACACCACCAATTGCCGTACCATGTCCCCCAATAAATTTCGTCGCTGAATGTACAACGATATCAGCGCCATGCTCAAACGGACGGACTAAATAAGGCGTCGCAAACGTGTTGTCTACAACTAATGGAACCTTATGCGCATGGGCAATCGCAGCAACCTTTTCAAGATCAATCAGCGTTGCATTCGGATTGCCAATTGTTTCGACAAAAATAGCTTTTGTATTTTCGTTTATCGCTTGACGAAAAGAACTTTCGCCATCCGCATCAACAAACGTTGTCGTTATCCCATATTGCGGTAACGTATGCGCAAGTAAATTATAGGTTCCACCATAAATTGTCTGCGCCGATACAATATTATCGCCAGCTTGTGCTAAGTTTAAAAAAGTATAAGTAAGCGCAGCGGCTCCAGAAGCTACACCAAGTGCAGCAACGCCACCTTCAAGCGCAGCGACCCTCTTTTCAAAAACATCTTGTGTAGAATTGGTGAGCCTCCCATAAATATTGCCAGCATCGGCAAGACCAAAGCGAGCTGCCGCATGCGCTGAATTTTTAAATACATAGGATGTTGTCTGATAAATCGGAACCGCCCGCGAATCCGTCACCGGATCAGCTTCTTCCTGCCCCACATGTAATTGTAAAGTTTCAAATTTATAATTTTTATTTGCCATTGTAAACATTCCTTTTCATTTATTTATTTCTAAGGTTACTTACAATGACACATTCGTCCATTTCGATAATTATGACGCAACATCTTAAAAATCAAGTACATACGCAACTACTCCTTTTTAAAAAGTATATAAAACCTATAGTCTTGATATGTTTTACATTATATGCTTTACAAAAATCTTTGTCAATACAAAAATTCAAGTATTTTTTGAATCTCTTTACACTTTAAAGTTTTATTTAACAACCATCTGTACTTTTACCATGCAGAGCCGATTGCTAATTTAGCAAAAAAACTGTAGCTTTCTCTATAGAAAAACGAGCAGAAATCCAGAGATTTCTGCTCGTTTTTACTTTAAATATAATATTCAACAGCATCCGCTGTTTGATGTTTATCAAGAATATCTTGTAAAGTAATGCCCTCAAGATAATCAATCATTACTTTATTTAAGCCTTTCCATACCCCTAATGTCATACAGCTCTTACTGCGTCCACATGGATTTTTCTCTTGCTCTAAGCAAGCAATCGGTGCAAGGCTTCCCTCAGTGATACGCAAGATATCTGCAACCGTATATTGATCAGGTGACTTCGCCAACATGTAACCACCCTGAAATCCACGATTCGTTCTCAATATTTCCGCTCTATTTAGACTCCCTACAATCTGTTCTAAATATTTTTTTGATATCTCTTGACGCTCTGCAATATCCTTTAACGCAATATATCCATCCTCTTTATGCTCAGCCAAATCGAGCAATAACCGTAAAGCATATCTTCCCTTTGTCGAAATTTTCACCTAACCACCTCTTTTCCCTATTATACCATAGGTTTTCTATGCTTTACAATTCTCCTCTACCCTACATTTTTTTAATTCAACTTTATCCTAAATCTATAGCTTTTATTTGATTGACATAAAAAGCTCAGCTAATTATAATCATCTTTATTATCAATGTAACATTTATTTCATCAAATATAACAAATATCAAGGAGGATTTATTACCTTTATGACATCACATACATCTCCAACTGACCAAGAGCGAGAGTTTCTCATCTGGCAGAGCAGTTTTGCAAAAACTTTTACTAAATGGCTTCCGGTCATTTTAGGTGCACTTACTGCACTCGCCCCTTTATCCATCGATATGTACTTACCTTCACTGCCACAACTGGCTGGAGAATTTGTAACAACGACGTCCCTCGTTCAGCTCAGCTTAACGGCCTGCTTGCTGGGAATTGCTATCGGACAGATGTTTGCCGGTCCACTCAGTGATATGCAGGGTCGACGCAAGCCTTTATTAATCGGCATGGCTATCTTCACTTTAACTTCCTTTGCCTGCGTATTTGCAACTTCCATCTGGGCATTTTTGCTTTTGCGTTTAATTCAAGGTTTAGCAGGGTCTGCGGGGATTGTTATCGCCCGCGCAATCGCCAGAGATTTATATTCCGGTTATGAATTAACGAAATTTTTTGCCATGCTCATGCTCGTCAATGGCGTTGCACCAATATTCGCGCCAGTTCTTGGTGGTCAAGTCTTAGCTGTATCCTCTTGGCGAGGCGTCTTCATTGTCCTTGGACTCATTGGAATTAGTTTATTCCTAGCGGTATTCTTTTGGTGTAAGGAAAGTCTTCCTGCAAATAGGCGTTTAGACAGCGGAATTACCTCATCACTCAAAGCTTTTCTCTCCCTTTTAAAACAACCTTATTTTATGGGACATTGTTTTATGCAATCTTGCGCCTTTACCGCTTTGTTTGCTTACATCTCCGGTTCACCGTTCGTTTTGCAAAATATCTATAAAGTTTCGCCGCAAACCTTTGGATTAATCTTTGGTGTCAACGGATTGGGACTCGTCATTGCAGGACAACTGACCGGACGTTTATCCGGACGATTCAGCGATGAAAAAATTCTCCATTATGGCGTTTGGCAGGCGATTATAGGCAGTACTCTATTAGCAATCAGTCTCCTCAATCACGCTCCACTTTTGTTTATTCTTATCCCACTATTTTTTACTGTTGCTAGTTTGGCTATTGTTGGTTCCAGCAGTTTCTCACTTGCAATGCAAGCACAAGGGAAAATGGCAGGCAGTGCAGCGGCACTTCTCGGATTCTTTTCTAATATCACTGGTGGCGCAATGGCGCCGCTTGTCGGCATTTGCGGCAGTTACAGCGCCCTTCCGATGGCATTGTTAATCCTATGCAGTGAAATTGCAGCCGGTATCTTTTTCTGGACGATGATTCACAATAAAAATAGTCATTAAAAAACACGCGCGATGTCAGTTCTAAATATTTTAGTAACTGCATTTTGCGTGTTTTTTATATCCTTAAAGGATTACTATCATTTTATTCTACTTTGCCGCCATCTATTACTACATCATCAGCTTGAATGGATTCGCCATAGGCAGGAAGTAATGTTTCAGCAAAATCTTTATGAAAAAATTGTTCTGACGCTAATTTTTCAATTTCTTCATTTAACCAATCTTTCAGCTCTATATTTCCTTTTTTGACAGCAGGTGCAATATAATCAAGGCTTCCCAGTTTTGTTATGCCCGTAGTATACCCCTGGTTTTCTCTTGCCCAAGCAAACAGTAATGTATTGTCATGTGCTAATGCCGCACCGCGTCCATCTTTTAACGCTTGAAAAGCTTCTGTATTCTGCTCGTATTTCAATAGCTCAATTTCCGGATGGTTTTGTACAAAATAAGTTTCTGCCGTCGTGCCTTTATTTACAATTAATTTTTTTCCTTTTAATTGATTTACATCAGTAATCAAAGCACCATCTGGCGAAACTACACCAAGTCCAACCTTCATATAAGGATTTGCAAAGTCTACTTTTTCTTTACGCTCTGGCGTTACTGTAAAATTAGCCAAAATAATATCCACTTTATTTGCTTCCAAAACCTCTACACGGCTTACTGCTTCCACTAAGACAAACTCAACTTTATTTTCGTCTCCCAATAAATCTTTGGCGATGCGTTTGGCAAAGTAAACATCATACCCCTGATTTTTGCCATTTGCATCTACATAACCAAAGGGCGGTTTATCGCTAAATACGCCGATACGAATTTTTCCACGCTCTTTGATTTGTTCAATCGTTGATTGTTTTACCGAATTATCACCGCCGCTTTTCGTAGCATCTGATCCGCAGCCCGCCAATATCCCTAAAGATAAAATTAAAGTTAACCCTAATAAAATTGTTCTAAATCCCTTTTTCATCCTACTCTCTCACTTTCTATTTTAAAATCAAACCTATTTAAAAAGCGTTGGGCACGCTGAGTTTTTGGGCTCGTGAAAAATTGTTTTGCCACTGCATCTTCGATAATTTTTCCACCATCTAAAAATAACACTCGGTCTGCAACAGCTTTGGCAAATTCCATTTCATGTGTAACAATAACCATTGTCATCCCTTGCCGCGCTAATTCCAGCATTAAATCAAGAACTTCTCTGACCATTTCTGGATCAAGCGATGCCGTCACCTCATCAAATAGCATAATTTCCGGATTCATACAAAGTGACCGTACAATCGCAATACGTTGTTTTTGCCCTCCTGATAATTGTCTAGGATAAGCATCCTTCTTATGAATTAAGCCAACGCGATTTAGCAAATATTCCGCTTGTTTAATCACTTCACTTCTTTCCCTGCCTTGTGCTTTCATCGGGCCTAGCAAAATATTTTCTAATATTGTTAAATGAGAAAACAATTCATAGCTTTGAAATACCATGCCAATTTTTTGTCTCGCTTTCTGCCAAGTAATTTGTTTTCCATCAATCACTTTTCCATCTAACTTAATCTCACCCGCTTGAATAGGTTCTAAGCCATTTAAACACCTTAACAAAGTACTTTTCCCACAACCAGAAGCCCCTAAGATAACGAGAACTTCCCCCTGATGCACTGAAAAATTAAACGAATCAAAAACTTTTTCTTCTGTATAATACTTTGTTAATCCCACAGCTTCTAAAACCTTTACTTCACTCTTTTTCATTCTGACCACCTCCTAAAAAATCACTGTCCCTGCCATTTCATTTCTAAATGACGAGACCACAAAGAAATTGGATAGCAAATGATAAAGTATAGCGCAAAAATTGTTGCATACACCCAAAAAGATGCCATCGGATTTTTCAAAATGGAAACTTCAATAATCTGCTGGCCTACTTTCAATACCTCGACTACACCAATTAATACAACAAGTGAAGTCGTCTTAATCATTCTTGTTACTAGATTCATCGCGGCTGGCACAAAACGCCGGATGATTTGTGGTAAAACGATATAACGATAAATCTGATGCGTTGTAAGCCCTAACGACATCCCACTTTCCCATTGATGCTTTGGCAACGACGTAACCGTTCCCCGTACAATATCACCAATTTCAGCAATTCCCCAGAGTGAAAACACAAGAATTGCTGAGGCTTCTGCCGGCAAATGGATTTGAAATACTTTCGTAATCGTAAAGAAAAATACAAAGAGCCATACTAAAATAGGGATAATCCGTACTGTTTCTAAATAAAACTTTGTCAGTAAACGAACGATCTTATTTTTACTCGTCATCAGAATTCCTAGTCCAATTCCAAAAATAATAGAAATACTAACTGCAACGATTGCAATGCGAAGCGTTATCCAAAGACCTCCCAATAGCCGAATGAAATTTGAACCTTCAAAGATTACACTAATCCCCAAATCCTGCATAGCGAAGTCTCCTTTCCAGTTTAGAAATGCATATAGACAATGGCAATAAAATAAGTAAATACGCCCCAATCAATAAGACAAATGCTTCTGTCGTCTTGTAATACATCCCAATTAAATCTTTTGCCACGTACATCAAATCAGCCAAGGCAATCGCACTTACAATTGAAGTTTCTTTTAATAAAAAAATAATATTGGCCCCAACTGCCGGTATCGCTACCGCCAAGGCTTGGGGAAACAAAATATAACGAAACACCTGGAACTGACTTAACCCAATACTAGCCCCTGATTCTATTTGAATCTTTTCTACAGATTCAAATCCACTACGCAATGCTTCTGCCATATAGCCGCCCCCTAAAAATGCCAATCCCATAATCGCACACGTAAAAGCCTCAATTTTTATTCCCAACTTAGGTAAGCCATAATAAAGGAAAAATAGTTGTATAAGCAATGGCGTATTGCGCGCAATTTCTATATAGCAACTAACAATCGTTTTTAATATGCGTACTCGATAATATAGAATTGCACTACAAATAACTCCAATTAAAAAAGCTAACAATATTCCGCCAATTGCCAATTCCAACGTAAGTAAAATTGCCTTTCCGTACAGAGGTAAACTTTTTATCATAAAATCGTAGTCCATTACACTCCCTCAATTCATATTAATCATATAGGTTTTGTTTTATTTATGATTATATCACGTATTTTTTAACTGTCAATACTTTTCATATAGGTTTTGAAGGTTTTATTTTTCAAAATTTTCCACGTAAAAATTCTATTGACTTTCCGCCTATTTGCCGCTATTATTTTCTAAACATATAGTTTTAGTATGCTTTGTTTCTGAATATGTGTAACATATTATTTTAATTAAACTTTATTAAGGAGTTGTATATGATGAATTTTGATACAATGATTAATCGTAGAAATACTAATTCTTTAAAATATGATTTTGCTTTAGAAAATGGAAAACCAGCCGATGTTTTACCACTTTGGGTAGCTGATATGGATTTTCGAGTCCCAAATAAAGTCATTGATGCCTTAATTAATTCTAGCAAACATGGAATTTTGGGTTATTCTGATACAAAACAAGAATATATCCATACACTAAAACAATGGTTTTTTAAAACCTTAAATTGGCATATCAAAGACGAATGGTTAGTAAAAACACCCGGCGTTGTTTTCGCGTTAAGCATCGCTATTCAATCTTTTACAAAAGAAGAGGACGCAGTTCTAATTCAGCGCCCTGTGTATTATCCATTTTCTCGCCTTATTCATAAAAACCATCGTAAATTAGTAAACAGCCCACTCATTTATAAAAATGATAAATACCAAATTGATTTCGTTGATTTTGAACAAAAAATTATCGAAAACAATGTCAAACTCTTTATTTTATGCAGTCCTCATAATCCCGTTGGCAGAGTTTGGACGAAAGAAGAGTTGACAAAAATCGGCGATATTTGCTTAAAGTATCAGGTAATCGTTATCGCAGATGAAATTCATTCTGCTTTTACTTATCCTGGTCACCAACATATTGTCTTTGCAAGTCTTAGCCCAGAAATTAATGCTATTACGATAACCTGCACCGCTCCAAGCAAAACCTTCAACCTTGCAGGATTACAAGTGTCTAACATTTTCATTGCAAATGAAAATTTACGCAAACAATTTATTGATACCATCGACCGCAATGGCTATTCACACTTAAACACCTTGGGAATTGTAGCCTGCCAAGCAGCTTATACCTATGGCGAGGAATGGCTAAAGTCTCTTAAACAATATTTAATTCATAATCTAAATTTTGTCCGCGAATTTTTAAAGGAACATCTACCTGAAATTAAATTAGTGGAGCCCGAAGGAACTTATCTTCTTTGGCTAGATTTCTCTGCACTCCAATTATCCGATGAAGCTTTAGAAGATTTAATTACCCATAAAGCAAAACTTTGGCTTGATGCAGGAGTTATGTTTGGTATCGAAGGAAAACAATTTCAGCGAATAAACATTGCCTGTCCACAACAAACATTAGAAAAAGCACTTCTCCAATTAAAATCTGCGATTTACCAAGAAAACCTCAAGTCAAACAAAGTTTTTACTTCATCTAAATTCTAATCACACCTATTTAAAAACTATCTTTTATCAGTGTTTTTATCTATATATTATAAAAAATCACAATCCTACTATTTATCAAATGGTAGGATTGTTTTGTGTATATTTCTACAAAATTTATCATAATTCAATGCTTTGCCTAAAGGATTTTAACTTACAAAAAAGAAATAATATGTATAGATATATGGAAAAAATAAAATTATTTTACAATGATAAGGGGATGGAACCTATGTGCTATAATTTCGACCAAATCATTGACCGAAAAAATACAAATTCAATCAAATACGACTTTACTCAGAAACATGGAAAACCCATAGATATTCTCCCATTATGGATCGCCGATATGGATTTTCGCGTACCTGAGCAAGTAATTGATGCACTAACTAAATCAAATTCACATGGAATATTTGGCTATTCTGATACCCGAGGTGAATATGTTGAAACATTAAAAACATGGTTTAATGATAATTTAGATTGGAAAATCAAAGACGAGTGGCTTGTAAAAACTCCAGGCGTAGTCTTTGCTCTCTGCACGGCAATTCAAGCTTTAACAAATGAGGGTGATGCTGTTTTAATACAACGTCCTGTTTATTATCCGTTTTCTAGCTCTATCGAAAAAAACAATCGAAAGCTTATTAATAATCCTCTCATTTACAAAAACGGTAAATATTCTATTGATTACGCTGACTTTGAAGAAAAAATTATAGCGAACAAAATAAAACTATTTATTTTATGTAATCCTCACAATCCTGTCGGCAGAGTTTGGACAAAAAAAGAATTAACAACGATCGGCGATATTTGCGTAAAACACCAAGTAAAAATCATTTCTGATGAAATTCATTCCGCTTTTACTTATCCTAATCATCGCCATTTTGTTTTAGCGAGTTTAAAGCCAGAATTTAATAATATTACACTCACTTGTACTTCCCCAAGTAAAACCTTTAATATCGCAGGGCTACAAGTCTCCAATATTTTTATTGCCAACCCTAATATTCGAGAAAAATTTGTACAAGTAATGGAGCGAAATGGTTATAGCGAACTTAATTCTCTCGGAATTATAGCCTGCCAAGCGGCATATAAGTACGGTAGCGTATGGCTCAATCAATTAAAAACATATTTAAAAGGAAATCTAGACTTCACACGTGATTTTCTGGCAAAGCATTTGCCACAAATCAAATTAGTTGAACCTGAAGGCACTTATTTACTCTGGCTTGATTTTTCAGACCTTAATTTATCCGATGAAGAGTTAGAAGACCTTATCGTAAATAAAGCAAAGCTTTGGCTGGCTTCTGGTGAAATTTTTGGGGAGGAAGGCAAACAATTTGAAAGAATCAATATTTCCTGTCCTCGTCAGACATTAAAAACAGCGTTAATTCATTTAAAAAAAGCAATCAAATCTCTTTAAACGCAAAAAAGAGAAGCATTTTAGCAAGGTCAATGACCTATGCACAATGCTTCTCTTTTATTATCTATTTTATTTCAAATCAAGCGCCTGGATTAAACTTGGAATGCTTGCTTCAAAATTCACACCAAAACGCACATCTGTTTTTGCTTCTTTTGTCCAGGCAATGCTTTTCACCGTAAAATCAACTGCAATTTGCGTTGCTGTATCAAGGTCTTTGTCATTCATCAAGGCACCTACCAATACACTCGCAAACACATCGCCCGTACCATGATAGTATCCATCAATGCGATTTGCCAAAAGATAGTTGATTTTGTCACTATTTTTATCATAAGTTGCTGCACCCAGTTGTGCATCATCAAAATGTACTCCTGTTAAAACAATCTGGCTAGGTCCCATATCAGATAAACGTTTTAATAAGCCCTCAATATATTCTTTTGTATACGGACCGGCCTGATATTCTTCACCAAGCATTAAAGCTGCCTCTGTCATATTCGGCACAATAACATCTGCCTTTGCACACAACTTTTTCATTTCTTGCGGGAAAGTTTTCGGAAAAATCTTATATAGCTCACCATTGTCTGCCATCGCAGGATCGGCAATAATCAACGTATCCTTAGCACGCAATTGATCAAATACCTTCGATACAATTTCAATTTGCTCAAAAGAGCCAAGAAAACCTGTATAAATCGCATCAAAATGCAAGTTAAGCGATTGCCAATGATAAGCAATCGGCGCAATATCCTCCGTTAAATCCCTATAGGTAAAGCCTTCAAACCCACCTGTATGCGTGGATAATACTGCGGTAGGCACAACAGCACATTCTACGCCTGTCGCTGAAATAATCGGCAAAGCTACAGTAAGTGAACACTTCCCAAAACCAGATATATCATGAATCGCTGCTACACGTTTTTGTCTCAACATCTTTCATCCTCCAAATAAACTCCAAAGTAGATATAGTTTATACTATACGTTAGTATATAAACCTATAAATAACATGTCAATTAAAAACCCTAAATTGTATTAATACAATTTAGGGTTTATTTTCTAAATGAAGAACGGTCTCATATAAAAGTTCCGCTCCACAAAAAATCTCATCTATAGAAGAAAATTCATCTGGATTGTGGCTAATTCCTGCCTTTGAGGGAACGAAAATCATCGCCGCCGGTGCTATTTTCGCCAAATTCATCGCATCATGCCCCGCCCCACTCATCATTTTCATGATGCGCCTTTTTTTAGTTTTTCCTATTTCATACAGTAAATCTCCTAGTGGTTCATCTAATAAAACAGGTTCTTCATTAGATAAAGACGAAAGCGTATACGTTAGCTCTCGAGACTTAGCAATTTGATCAATCCTTTCTTTTAGCCTTGCAACTACTTGCTCTTTGCTCATTTGATTTCCACTACGAATATCTATCCCAATGCTAACCTCTCCAGGAATAACGTTCATCGCACCATTTAAAAGCTCGATTGTCCCAACTGTCCCTACAACATCATCAGTTGATTTTGCTAAAGATTCTACAAGTAAAATCACTTCTGCAATTCCAGCTAACGCATCATGGCGAAGCTTCATCGGTGTTGCTCCAGAATGATCAGCCTTGCCGTGAAAAATTAATCGAAACCGTGATGGTGCTGCAATGCATGTTACTACACCTAATTCCATCTGCGCTTTTTCTAATACAATCCCCTGCTCAATATGTAATTCCAAAAATGCATAAATCGGCTTTTCATAACGATTTAGGCAAATATCTTGTCGATTAAATCCCACCTTGCGTAAAGCATCTCTTAAGCAAAAACCCTCTTTATCATGATATTCTTCCAAATCTTCTTGTTTTAGCTTTCCACAAAAGGCTTTGCTCCCTAACGTGGATCTGCCAAATCGACTTGACTCTTCGGCGCGAAATACAACAATCTCAACCGTCCGCTCAAGCTCTTTTTTTTGCTCAAATAAAGTGTGTACTACTTCAATCGCAGAAATCACGCCGATTGTCCCATCATATTTGCCACCGTTAGGCACTGTGTCAATATGTGACCCCAACAAAAGAACTGGTAATGTCCTATCTTTCCCTTGATAACTTCCGATTAAGTTACCGAAATCATCCATGCGGACTGCCATTCCCGCCTGTAGCATTAATTGTTTGATAAATTCAATTGCCTGCCAATCAATTTCACTAAATGCCAACCGAGTAATTCCTTCGTTTTCCTTTGCACCAAATTCAGCTAATTTTTTGAGGTTACGCTCTAGGCGTATACGGTTCATTATTTCATCATCTCCCAATAAAATAAGTGATGCAAAAAAGAGCATCACCTATCGAATAAATGCAAACCCAATTGAAAATTTTTTAAAATATTTAAATTGAAAACTTCTAGATTTCATAATCAATGCAATTACGTTCACAAACCAAATCTTTTACAATTGCTTTTATTGCAATATGATCTGGATGAGACTGATACCCCACTTCTGCTTCCTTACTTTCAAATTCGCAATACAAAGCAATATCTGCTGGACCACCATTATAATTAATTCCTACTTCAATTGCAGTTAATCCATCGACAACACCTAATAATGCCTTAAATTTACCTTGTAACAAATCTACGTTTTTTTGTAAATTTGCGCCCTTAGCTTCTTCTTTCAATTTCCATAAAATAATATGTTTAACCACACGCATCTCTCCTTGCACCTTATATGTATCACTATAATTCTACTGCCAAATACAACACTAAGCAATACATGATTCAGCCATTTTCTATTATCTAATTCAACAATTTAAAATTCGTCAGCAACATTATCTTGTGCTTTCTCATCCTTTTCATCAGTCTCCAGTTCTTGATTGGCAATTCGCAAGCTTTCCTCATGATTTGATGAAGAATCCGACACCGGATTCGCTTTTTTTAATAAATCTTCTTGCATTTTTTCTTTTAGCAGCAAACGATCTTGCATTTGATAAACTTCCTGCTCTTTTAACTCTAACGCTTGTCCCTGCAATCGTATTTCTGGAGCTCTTGTATAGTTAACCTGATAATTAATTTCTTTTTGTCGATTAGTAATTTTATTTTCTAAAGCATTTAATTTAGTCATATCATAGTCATCTGCCCTACGGTGATTATAAACTGCTGCTGAACCAGCGGAATTGGCAGGTTGCGCTATATGCTGATTTGTATTTGATTGTTGCACTGGTTTAACCAGACTAGTTTTCTCTTGGTTTTGATTCATCACCAAGAAATTATTCCGTATTGCATCCCAATCCCCCCTAAAGTTGATATTTATTTAAATTTATTATACTCTAAAAAAAGGTAAATTCAAGAAAAAATGCTGCTATAGCAAAATTACATTTGCTATAGCAGCATTTTTATTAAGCAAATAACTCAGTAGATAGATAACGGTCTCCCGTATCAGGCAATAACACAACGATATTTTTACCGTGATTTTCTGGACGCTTAGCTAACTCTACTGCTGCTGCAAGTGCCGCACCAGCTGAGATTCCAACAAGAAAACCTTCTGTACGGGCTACAGCTTTACTATAAGTAAAAGAATCTTCATTTTGAATGGCAATTACTTCATCATAAACCTTCGTATTTAATGTCTCTGGAACAAACCCCGCACCAATCCCTTGAATTTTATGCGGACCAGCTTCACCTTTTGTCAAGACTGGTGATGATGCTGGCTCTACAGCAACAATTTGCACTTTAGGATTTTTTGATTTTAAATATTCGCCAATACCACTCACTGTACCACCAGTGCCAACGCCAGCAACAAAAATATCTACTTTCCCATCAGTATCTTCCCATATTTCTGGACCTGTTGTCTTTTTATGCACCCCTGGATTCGCGGGATTAGTAAACTGCGATGGAATAAAGGAATTTGGAATTTCTCTAGAAAGTTCCTCAGCCTTTTCAATTGCACCTTTCATTCCTTTGGAACCATCGGTTAAAACAACTTCCGCACCATAAGCTTTTAATAAATTTCTTCTTTCTACACTCATTGTTTCAGGCATTGTAAGAATCGCTCGATAACCGCGTGCTGCAGCTACGCTTGCAAGCCCGATTCCTGTATTACCGCTTGTCGGTTCAATAATCACCGCACCCGGTTTTAAAATTCCACGAAGCTCTGCATCATCAATCATCGCTAAACCAATTCTATCTTTTACACTACCAGCTGGATTGAAGTACTCCAACTTTGCTAAAATATTTGCTTCTAAATCAAAATGTTTTTTATAATTATTTAATGCCAACAAAGGAGTCTTGCCAATAAGTTCCGTTATACTTTGATAAATTTTTGCCATAATAAAACCTCCTAAAACAAATTTTAAAATTTATTCCAATATAAAACATATATGATTAATATGTTTTATTATATTCCTTTATTTTTTAAAAGTCAATATAATTTTCTTCATGGAAATTATATTTATGTTTTCGAAAAATAAGGATACACTATTGGAAGCAACAAAGGCAGATTGACATTTTTGTTAGATAAGTCTATGATTAAAAAAAACATATATTTTTAGTATGGAATGGGTGATAACATGAGAGTTTCGGCTAAAGGACGGTACGGATTAGCCGCAATGACACATATTGCCTCGCAATATGAAACTGGAGTTCCAATTACAATTATCAGCATCGCAGAAAAATTAGGCATTTCAAAAATTTATCTTGAACAAGTTTTTTCGCTTTTAAAACGAGCTAATTTAGTCATATCAATCAAAGGTGCCCAAGGCGGATATCAATTGGCAAAAGCACCAGTAAAAATCAATGCATTAGAGGTTTTATCAGCAATTGAATTATCTTTATTTGAGAAAACAGAAGCTGCCACTTCAAATCATTGTCCGGAAATTGATAAAGCATTACAAAATTCTATTTTCACTTTATTGGACAACTCCGTACAAAACCTATTAAGTAATATTACTCTAGTAGACCTCGTCATTGAAATGGAAAAGAATAAATCCGAAGAAGCATTGATGTACTTTATTTAAAAATACGGGTGGACAAACGAAATGATCATTTGTCCACCCGTATTTTCGTTATTTGCTTAAATTTTACGATAACGCCACTCTTGATAAACTTCATCAAAGTACCACTCTTCTACTACGTTATCACTAACAGCAACAGTTGCTGCTGTTTCCTCCTTAGCTTTGGTCACTTCATGCGTAACATCGTCCTTGGTTTTCATCTGCTTCATCTCAGGAAAATTATCCTCTAACCTCACTTTCTCATCAGAAAAGTTTACTATGCCAGCCGGCTTTTCAGCAATAACAAACTGATGAGAAAGCAAGCTCACTTGTAATAATAACGATAATACGATTACACCTAATAACGCTATAATTCCTATATAAATAAATTTAACTTCGAGTGCCCGAATTCCTCGGACTGTAGCAACGACTTTTCGAATAAAAACGACTGGATTCCGATCATTGAGCATTTAAATCACCTCAATAATCATCCTTCCCTTTTTATGCATTTATTAAACCTTTGCCTTGCAAAATCTTACATTTATCTTGCGGCTAATTTACTCCATTAAGAGCCATAAATATTTTTTAATTCGACCCCTTTATAATAATATTTCAATATATCCTGATATGCCCAACCTTCTTTTGCCATGCCGTTAGCGCCATATTGACATAACCCTACACCATGCCCATAACCAATCGTATGAAAGATGATTTCATCTCCCTTACTTTCTATCGTAAAGTTTTCGGAACGTAATCCTAAGGTATTACGAACCTCACTCCCTGTAAAGTTTTTGTTCCCTATTTTTATCTGAGCAACGCGACCTGAATCCGTTAAGCTTAATATTTTTATTAAATCTCCGTTACCGGCACTAACCGTCACAGCATCTTGCCCAAATGATTCTGCTAAGTTCGCTACGCTAATCGTCTTATTGTCTTTATAGCGAGGGGAAGCAGTATCCCATTTACATTCAACGCTCTGTAGATAAGGATAATCATTGCCCCAAACTTCTTTTGCACTAGCAGTTCTATCGCCACTCGTCGAGTGAAATAACGCATTAATCGGCTCATCTTTATACGTTAAAATCATTCCCTGGGTTTTTAAAACAGCCAATTTAATTTTTTGCTTATATTCATCATACTTTTTTCCCCATCGTTCCTTTAGTACGTCATCGCTTACCCAAGCCTGATTTACTGTATGATCGGTGCTCACATCTGCATCAGGATGATCACTAACGCCACTACCGCCGAACTTATGCATGTGTTTTACCGCGTAAGTTCGCGCCGCTACCGATTGCGCTTCTAACGCCGCTTTAGAAAATTCCGCCGGCATTTCTGCTCCAACCACACCTTGTACATATTCTTCAAGCGTCATACTAACAATTTTATTTTTATCATGGAGATATACGTTAATCATCACGCTTTCTAAGCTTGATAAATTCGTCATATTTCCACCACTTTCTTTACCTAAATTTACCCCTGTAATCAAAACAGGTACAACGATAACGGCAAAAGACAAAATTCCAATCATATATGCCAATAATCGCCGCATAAAAACGCCCCCTTCGCCACAATCGCATCTACCCTTAGAAATTCTATGCAGCAAAGAGTATAAATATGACAGAAAAAACGTTAAGAAAAAGCAGTATAAAAATTTTTATACTGCTTTTTCTTAACGTTTTTTCTGTCCGTAGGTCTTAAATTTTTCTAAAACAACATCCATCTGCTCGCTTGATAAAGTAACCGGATTGCCAGCTAACTTCGTTTTATAATAAATTTCAGCACAAAATTCAATCTCTTCGGCAGTATTAAATGCATAATCTATATCATTTCCAATCGTTAATAGACCATGATTCCCCAGCAAAACCGCATAGCGGTCTTTCATTCCTTCAAAGGCACTTATCGCAAGTTTTTTACTGCCAAACGGTTCATAATCTGTACAACGAACATTTTTTCCTGCAAACCCAATCAAATAATGTACAGGTTCAATGCTCCAATTTAAACACGCCAGAATCGCAGAATATTTTGAGTGCGTATGTACAACAGCACCTGTTTGAGGACGACGTTCATAAAAAATACGATGCATGTCGTATTCGCTTGATGGTTTTCTTTTTCCATCTACAACATTTCCATCTAAATCAAGAATAACAACATCCTCGGGTTCCGTTTTAAAATAATCAAGTCCGCTCGGGCTAATCGCAAATAATTGTTCTGTTTCATTAAAAATACTTAGATTTCCCCCTGTGCCTGTAGTTAATCCCGAAGTAACCATCTTTTGTCCATATTCTACAACAAGCTCACGTTCTTTACGCAAAATCATAGAAAAGCCCCTTTCACATATAACAAAGAAAGCACCATAACCAAAATCAGTTATGGTGCTTTCTTATTTTTATTCATCTACACGCGCAATATCTGCACCTAAACCACATAATTTATTTACCAAACCATCATAACCACGATCAATATGATGAATACAACCAACTCTAGTTTCTCCTTCAGCAACAAGTCCAGCTAATACCATAGCTGCACCAGCACGCAAATCTGTTGCCTTTACTTCACAGCCAGTCAATTTGGCTACGCCTTCAACAACTGCACTACGTCCTTCAATTTTAATATTTGCCCCCATGCGCTTTAACTCATCCACATGCATAAAGCGATTTTCAAATACCGTTTCACTTACAACACTCGTACCTTCGGCAATTGTACTCATTGCCATAAATTGCGCCTGCATATCGGTCGGAAAACCTGGATATGGCAGCGTTTTAATGTCCACTGCTTTTATCTGTCCATTGCCACGCACACGAATTCCATTAATATCTTCAATAATTTCTACATTTGCTTCCTTTAATTTGGCAATCACCGGTTTTAAATGTTCACTAATTGCATTTTCAATATATACATCGCCTTTTGTCATTGCCGCTGCAACCATATAAGTCCCAGCTTCAATACGGTCAGGAATAATCGTGTAGTTTTTACCCTCTAAGCGCTCCACACCTTCAATTTTGATTACATTTGTTCCCGCGCCACGAATATTAGCCCCCATCATGTTAAGGTAATTCGCCAAGTCAATAATTTCTGGTTCATGCGCTGGATTTTCAATGATCGTTTGACCTTTCGCCATAGAAGCAGCCATAATAATATTTTCGGTTGCACCAACACTCGGAAAATCAAGATATATTTTTGCTCCCATTAACCCATTTGGCGCTTTTGCTTCAATATAACCATGTCCTATTTCAATCTCTGCACCAAGAGCTTCAAACCCTTTTAGATGCAAATCAATTGGACGAGTTCCAATTGCACAACCACCAGGTAAAGAAATTTTTGCATGCCCACATCTAGCAAGAAGTGGTCCCATAATCAAAAAAGACGCGCGCATTTTTCGCACCAATTCATAGGGTGCTTCACAACTCGTTATTTTACTACTATCTATATAGAGCACATCATTGCCTTTATTTACTACATTCACACCTAGCTGGCAAAGAACTTTAGAAATCGTTCTTACATCTTCTAAGTCAGGTACTTCTTCTAACAAACTAGGACTTTGCCCTAATAGCGATGCTGCAATAATCGGTAATACAGCATTTTTCGCACCACTGATTTTTACAGTACCTTCTAATCTATTGCCACCATGTATAACTAACTTTTCCAATTTATATCCTCCCAAACACATATGCGCCCGTATTCAACATTAATACTCAACTAAAATTAGCGGCGAACCAATCGTTATATAAGTTCGATTATCCAAAGTATGATATCGTATAGCCATATTTATATTCACTGGTATATTACCTGCTATAATTTTATCATCAATCAGAGATGTATATCCAGTCACACTAATATAGTTTCCGCCATCTACGCGGCTATTCATATCTGCACCAATAGAATCTAGTGCATCCCGTATACAACAATCAGCCGCACCCTTCCTTAGTTTACCATCAAGATACCCTTCCAAGCAAGTGGTAATGTGTGGCTCAACAAAAAATTTTCGAAAAATTTCAAGTAATTTTTCTTTTCTATAAGTTAAGTTATAACTTTCCGGATGATCTTCCTCTATTTTGATACTTAAATGTATTTTATCAGCGATATTTTCTGCAAATAATTTCTTTAATGTAATACTTATGTTTTGACCATCCACATTACCACATATTTTTATACTACGCTCTTTACTATTTTGAATAATTTCCTTTACTATTTCTTCTTTCTTTAATTCAAAATGCTCTGCTAAGTAATTTATGGCATTGTCTAGGTTTTCAACTTCATTTTCTTTCATCGTGACTACTGCATAGCTATGTATGGTTAATGATTCAACTTCCGCACCTGTTGCCTGTATCGCGCGGTAAAGCGGCTCCTCCGTCATCACTGGAACACTCTCTACTTTCGACATCCATATATTATGTATTAGCAAAATAGTAATAAATAAAATAATAACCTTTAAATACTTTTTCATCGTATAGCCTCCTTAAAACTTCTTAAGTATATTTTTACCATTTTATTCTATTGCTATACGACAGAAAAAAGAAAAAGACGCTGCATCTAGCAACGCCTTTTTCTCCTATTTCATTTCACTAAAACTACTGTATAATTCTACCCGCAGCTTTTAATCTAGCAGTCGCACGTTTAAGCGCAAAGCCTGCACGATCAAGATCAATTGTACTTTGTTTGTTATTTAATCTTTCTAATGCTCTTTGACGTGCTTTCTCGGCACGTTCTACATCAATTTTATCTCCAAGTTCCGCGCAAGTAGCCAAAATCGTAATTTTCGTAGGCTGAACTTCGATAAAACCACCACTTACAGCAAGCAGCATTTCACCTTCTTCATTCTTTACACGAACCGGAGCTGGAATAAGTCCAGCAATGAGCGGCGCATGTCCTGGCATAATACCAAGTTCTCCGCCGCTACTGCGAACGATAACCATATTGGCATCAGCAGTATAAACGACCTCAGTTGGAGAAACAACTTCAAGCTTAATTTTATTAGCCAATTGTTATTCCCCCTTCATTTTACGGGCCTGTTCTAACACTTCATCAATGCTGCCGACCATATAGAAAGCAGCTTCTGGAATCTCATCATGTTTACCTTCTAAGATTTCTTTAAATCCACGAATCGTTTCTTTTAATGGAACATATTTACCAGGAGTACCAGTAAACGCTTCCGCTACAAAGAACGGTTGACTCAAGAATCTTTGGACTTTACGCGCTCTAGCTACAACGAGTTTATCTTCATCAGATAACTCTTCCATACCTAAGATTGCAATAATATCTTGTAATTCTTTATATTTTTGCAAGATTTCTTGTACACCACGTGCTACTTCATAATGTTCTTCCCCAATGATATGCGGATCAACAATACGAGAAGTAGAATCAAGTGGGTCAACGGCTGGATAAATACCAAGTTCCGCAATTTGACGAGAAAGAACTGTTGTCGCATCCAAATGGGCGAAAGTTGCCGCTGGAGCTGGGTCAGTCAAGTCATCGGCAGGTACATATACCGCTTGAACGGAAGTAATAGAACCTTTTTTCGTTGAAGTAATACGTTCTTGTAGTGCACCCACATCTGTTGTAAGTGTTGGTTGGTAACCAACGGCAGAAGGCATACGACCAAGTAAGGCAGATACTTCTGAACCCGCTTGAATAAAGCGGAAGATGTTATCAACGAATAAAAGTACGTCTTGGCTTTGTTTATCACGGAAATATTCCGCCATGGTAAGACCCGTTAACGCTACACGCATACGAGCTCCAGGTGGTTCATTCATCTGACCATATACTAAAGCAGTTTTATTGATAACCCCTGATTCTGTCATTTCTGACCAAAGGTCATTACCTTCACGTGTACGTTCACCAACACCAGCAAATACAGAATACCCACCATGTTGTGTTGCAATATTATTGATCAATTCCATGATTAATACGGTTTTACCTACACCGGCACCACCAAATAACCCAATTTTACCACCACGGGAATATGGAGCGATAAGGTCAACGACTTTAATTCCTGTTTCAAGAATCTCTGTTGCAGTTTCCTGCTCATCAAAAGTTGGCGCTGGACGGTGAATTGGCCATTTGTCATCAGCTTTTACAGGTGCTGGATTTTTATCTACCGTTTCACCCAATACATTAAAGATACGTCCCAGTACACCATCACCAACTGGAACACTGATTGGCGCACCAGTATCTACAGCTTCCATTCCACGCGTTAAACCATCAGTGGAACTCATTGCAATACAACGCGTCGTATTATCACCCAAATGTTGCATTACTTCAACCGTTAAATCTATGTCTATTTCTCCCGATTTGCCTTTGATTGTTACAGCATTATAAATTGCCGGTAACTCATCTACGGGGAATTCAATATCTACTACAGGACCTACAACCTGTACTACTTTACCTTTAACCAAAGCGGTACCCCTCCTTACTTCAAGGCTTCCGCACCACTTACGATTTCATTGATCTCGCGTGTAATGCCAGCCTGACGTACTTTGTTATAATTTAAGACAAGTTTGCTAATTAATTCATCAGCATTATCCGTTGCTGCACTCATCGCTGTCATTCTAGAGCCTAACTCACTCGCCGCTGACTGTAAAAGTGCGCCATAAACCATTGTCTCTAAATACTGTGGCAGCAATAGTCCAAGTACTTCGCCTGCATTAGGTTCATAAATGTATTCTCCGCCACTTTGTTTTTCTTCACCTTCAATATCGCTAATCGGCAATAATTTTACCGTAGTTGGAACGACATTAATCGGCGAAATAAACTTCGTATATACCATATGGATTTCATCGTATTCACCAGAAGTAAATAACTCCATAATTTTCATTGCAACATGTTTCGCATGTTCATACGTCGGTCTTTCACTAAAGCCTGCGTATTCAGTAACTATGTTATAGCCACGATGGAAAAAATAATCCCTCGCTTTTCTTCCCACAGTTATTAAATCCGCATCACTTTTATTAGAAAAATGCGTAATCACTTCTTTAAATACATTACTGGAGTATGCACCAGCTAACCCTTTATCAGCCGCTAACACTACATAGGCTTTTTTGTTAACTGGACGAACTTCAAGAAGCGGATGATTAATATCTCCGGCACTTCCTGCAACGTCTCTTAATACTGCCTGCATTTTTTCTGCATAAGGCTTATTCGCTAACGCACTTTCCTGTGCTCTGCGAAGACGTGCTGCCGCAACCATTTTCATGGCTTTCGTGATTTGCTGAATATTTTTTACGCTTTTGATACGCCGACGGATGTCTTGTGTACTAGCCATTTCACATCACCTCGCTGCACTTACGCTTCTTGTTCATATGAGAATGTCTCTTTGAAATCCTTGATCGCTTTTTTCAGTGCTTCTTCCGTATCTTTTTCTAGTTTCTTTTGTTCACGAATCGCTTTGATTACTTCTGCATAATTGGAATGCATGAATTTCAAGTAATCATTTTGGAATTTAACGACTTGGTTTACTGGAACATCCGCTAAATATCCGTTAACCGCTAAGTAAATCACAACAACTTGATCTTCTACAACAAGTGGCGAATATTGTGGTTGTTTTAATGTTTCAACCATTCTCGCACCACGGTCAAGTTGTGCTTTTGTATCTTTATCTAAGTCAGAACCGAACTGCGCAAACGCTGCCAATTCACGATATTGTGCAAGATCAAGACGCATACGTCCTGCAACTTGTTTCATCGCCTTGATTTGCGCCGAACCACCTACACGGGATACGGACAAACCAACATTAATCGCCGGACGAATACCGGAATAGAAAGCTTCACTTTCCAGCATGATCTGACCATCTGTAATCGAAATAACGTTTGTTGGAATATACCCGGAAAGGTCACCCGCCAAAGTTTCAATAATAGGTAAAGCTGTGATTGAACCACCGCCTAAATCCTTTGATAATTTAGCCGCACGTTCAAGCAGGCGAGAATGTAAGAAGAATACATCCCCTGGATACGCTTCACGTCCTGGTGGACGGCGAAGAAGCAAGCTCATTGCACGATATGCCATTGCATGTTTAGACAAATCATCATATACACATAACGCATGTTGCCCTTTATACATGAAATATTCGGCAATACTTACCCCTGCATACGGTGCTAAATATTGCAGAGGTGCACTGTCAGAAGCCGTAGCTGCAACGACGATTGTATAACTCATTGCACCATGATCTTCTAATGTTTTTACTACGCGCGCAACAGTGGATGCTTTTTGTCCAATTGCTACGTATACACAGATTACGTTTTGCCCTTTTTGATTCAAAATTGTGTCTACTGCAATCGCAGTTTTACCTGTACCACGGTCACCGATAATAAGTTCACGTTGACCACGACCAATTGGTACTAACGCATCAATCGCTTTAATCCCAGTTTGTAAAGGTTCATTTACAGATTGACGATCAGCAATCCCAGGTGCTGGATACTCTACTGGACGAGTTTCTGTCGTTGCAATTGGCCCTTTACCGTCAATCGGTTGACCAAGTGCATTCACTACACGACCAATCATCGCATCCCCAACAGGTACTTGCATGATACGACCAGTTCTACGAACTGTATCGCCTTCTTTTACTAAAGTTTCACCACCAAGAATAACACCGCCGACGTTATCTTGCTCAAGATTTTGTACTAAACCAAAAACACCATTATCAAACTCAAGTAGTTCCCCTGCCATCGCTTTTTCTAAGCCATGAATACGAGCTATACCATCGCCGACTTCGATAACAGTACCAATATCATCAACATTAAGGTCAACTTGATAATTTTTTATCTGTTCCTTAATGATCGCAGTTATTTCTTCTGGATTCATTTTCATAACTACTCTGTCACCCCAATCTTAGCAGCTTCATTTGTCAATAAATTACGCTTCAACACTTGCATTTGGCGAAGTACGCTGCCATCAATGAGTTTGTCACCAATTTTCACAATTACGCCGCCTAAAATACTCGCATCTATCCTTGTTTGAATTACTACACTTTTTCTAGTAGTATCGCTTAATTTTTTTATTAATTTTGCTTCTTGTTCCTTCGATAACGGTCTAGCCACGACAACTTCCGCTTCTAAAACATTCTGCTCAATATTCGCTAAAACTTCATATTCAGCAGCAATTTGCTTTAATAATCCTTCACGGCGTTTATCAACAAGAAGCATTAAAAATTTGTAGACTTCATCAGCCAATTGCCCTTTAAATATCTTTTCCAGCACTTCTTTTTTTGCCTCCGGCTTAATATGAGGATGATACATAAAATCAGCTAAATCCTCTTGGCTTGCAATCGTTTCTTTAATTAAATTGATTTGCACGCCAAACTCTTTTAATGCAGCTGTTTCTTTTGCAATCTCATAAATCGCTCTGGCATATCGAATCGCTAACTGATTGGTTAGCATGGTAAACCACCTATTTTCTCAGCATCAATTTTATCAATGAACTCTTCTACTAATTTAGCATCTACAGTTTCATCAATATTGTTACCGATAACTTTTGTAGCCGCTGCCATAGATAAAGCAACAACTTGACCGCGTACCTCAGCAATGGCTTTTGCTTGTTCACGCGCAATTTCTTCACGGGCAACTTTTAACATGCGAGCAGTCTCAGCTTTTGTTTCAGCAATGCTTGCATCTCTTTCTTCAGCGGCAGCTTTCATCGCTTTATCCACGATTTCTTGTGCCTGAATTCTCGCATTTGCCAATTGTTTTTGATATTCTGCCTTTAATTCTTCAGCAGCATTTTGCTGTGCTTCTGCCTCGTTGATATGTCCGGCAATCTTAGCTTCACGTTCATTCAGAACCTTTAATAAGGGCTTATAAGCCACTTTATATAAAATAGCTACCAAGATCAAGAAGTTCAAAATCTGGGCAACCAAAGTCATATTAATATCAATCAATTTTTAGGCACCTCCTTATATGACGGTAAGCAGGCGACTGAAAACCAGCCGCCTTATCCACAAAACTCTCCCATTATTTTAATAATGGATTAGCATATAACAGAACAATTGCAATAACCGTAGCAATGATTGGCACTGCTTCGATCAAACCAACGGAAATAAGCATGTTTACAAGCAAAGTTCCTTTTGCTTCTGGTTGTCTGGAGATACCTTCAATAAATTTAGAAGTAACTAAACCATTACCAATACTCGCACCTACTGCTGCAAGACCAATAGCAATACCTGCTGCTAAAAAAGCTCCGATTACCATAATTGAATTTTCCATGAATAAATCCCCCTTAAGAATTAAAAATATTTTTTCATTTTGTGATTTTATTAGTCATGATGGTTATCTTTTATCCCATTTGACAAATATGCCATTGACAACATCGTAAAAATAAATGCCTGAACAACGCCGACAAATAAGCTAAAAGCCAGCCATACAATACTTGGAATCGGCATCCAAATCGGAAGCAAAAGTCCAAGGATAATAATGAGAATTTCACCGGCAAGAATATTACCAAATAGACGAAAAGCGAGCGTAATCGGCTTTGCGATTTCTTCAATAACATTGATAATAACAAACGGCACAAATGGTTCAAAGAAATGTTTTAAATAACCAACGCCTTTAAAACAAACACCAAGAATATGAAGCAGAATGACCACCATCAATGCCAGACCAAATGTGGTATTGGCATCATTCGTTGGTGATGTGAACCCCGGCACGAGCCCCAGCCAGTTTGAAATCAAAATAAATAAAAATAATGTAATAATCAGTGGTGCTAACTTTCTTCCTTTAGGTCCCATGATGGAATCAACTTGTTCCAATAAGGCGACGACAAGCATCTCTATCAGATTTTGCCAGCCGCGAGGAACTAAGCTGAGACTACGCGTGGCGAGAAAAGCAATCAAGATCACAATTGCCATAGTCAGCCATGTCATCTGCAAAGTATCCATATTAAAAGTAAACCCTGCAAAATTAACCACGTTATGAGTACCGATTTCATGCATAGAATTATACACATTGAATTTCAATCCGCAAAATTCTACGACACGAGCACCAATTTCGTGCATACAAATCACTCCCATGCTATGTAGTCTATAAATTTATTTTTGTTTATCAGAATTTTTTTTCAAGATCCAATACACGGCATTTGCCAGCATAATAACCTCGGCTAAAAAAAATCCTGTAACCACAGCCCAAAACAATGATACGGAAATCTGAATCACCGCAGCTAAGCATCCCAAAATTAAAAATAAGCGAATCATCCAGCCTATCTTCATCGTGAAAACTGCAGCATCCGGCGAAAAATCAATACTTTTTAACATACGATTTCCCATAATGAAAATACATACTGCCCCAATCAATTCGCCAACAAAAACACCAAATGTCAAACTTGGTTTTCCATATGCATAAAGTATACCCCAAGCGATAATCAAGCTGATAAAATATTGCTTAATAATTCGGCTAATATGCACCCACCAGACTTTTTCCATATCTCCCCCACAAAATTCTATCTCATAATCTAATTAAATCAAAACATAAATTTAATTAATATAGCGACCATCTACAATAACAACCATTTATCTTCGACAAAGACTCAGCAAATCCTTTACAAAAATATAAAATAACCAAATTTTTCTGCTAAAAAGCTCTCTTCTTTTACATTTTAAACAAGAATTTTTGTCATGTTTGTATTATACACGATTGATTATAGTTGTGCTATATGATTTTATAAATTAAACTTATTTTTTCTGAAAAAACTTACTATTCTTACAATAAAAAAATATTCGCCCACTTTTTCCGACATCCTAAAAATTTTTAAATCTTACTTTTCCCGACTAGCCGTTTATACACTGACCACATGCCAGTAATAAAACCTAAAACAATTCCTATTATTGTTCCCCAAGGAGATGACAAAAATACCTCATCTATCCACCTGCCAATAAAAATTCCCACCCCAATAATCACTGCAAAGCTAATCCCTATCCCTAATGCAAATCCCGCTGCTGCCAGAGTAGATTCTTCACGTTTTTTCATATGATCTCCTCCTTCCTTTTATCCGAAGATAGATAAAAAAGAGTTACTACAAAAGCAGTAACTCTAAAATTTAAAACTCAAACGACCCAGGTTTTTCAGATCGTAAGCCATGTTTCCACAAAATAGCCTCAACGATTCTTCTTGCAGCTTGTCCATCACCATATGGGTTACAAGCATTCGCCATTCTTTCATATTCCTTTTTATTTGACAGCAATAATTTTGCCTCATTATATATTTTCATTTTATCGGTACCGATGAGTTTCACCGTACCTGCGTCAATCGCTTCAGGACGTTCCGTTGTATCACGAAGGACCAATACAGGCTTACCTAATGCTGGTGCTTCTTCTTGAATTCCACCTGAATCTGTAAGTACTAAATAAGAGCGCGCCAAAAGATTCGCAAAGGGTTCATAATCAAGAGGATCAATTAAATTTACCCGCGCGAGTCCGCCTAATTCACTTTCTACTACTTCACGGACTTTAGGATTTTTATGTACAGGGAAAACGATTTCAATGTCTTCAAACTCGTTGACCAAATCACGCAATGCTTGATAAACATGACGCATTGGTTCACCAAGATTTTCCCTGCGATGCGTTGTAACTAAAACAACTTTACGATTTTTATAGTCGATTTTCCGCAAAACTTCATTCGAAAACTCAAATTTTTCGTTAACCGTTGCAAGAAGCGCATCAATTACCGTATTACCTGTAACAAAAATCGCTTCTTCTTTAATATTTTCTTGACGTAAATTATTGCTCGCCGTAGCTGTAGGAGCAAAATGCATATCTGTAAGTGAACCCGTAAGCTTGCGATTCATTTCCTCTGGATATGGTGAATATTTATTATGCGTTCTAAGGCCTGCTTCCACATGCCCAATTTCAGTTTGATGATAAAACGCTGCCAAGGCTCCTGCAAATGTCGTCGTTGTATCGCCATGTACCAATACAATATCCGGTTTTGACTCACTGAGTACACGATTTAACCCTTGCATAGCTTTACAAGTGATATCAAAGAGAGTTTGCCCCTGCGCCATAATATCCAAATCATAATCAGGTTTTATATCAAATAAATGAAGCACCTGATCAAGCATTTCACGATGTTGCGCCGTAACCGCTACAATCGGCTGAATTAAATCAGGATATTTTGTCAATTCCAATACAACCGGCGCCATTTTTATTGCTTCCGGACGCGTACCAAATACAGTCATTACTTTTAGCATTTCATTACTCCTTCCAGTTTGTAAAGAATAGGCAGGTCTACACCTGCCTAATATTATTGATTCGTTTCAATAGATTTCTTCGTTTTTAAAATGCCAATCTTTTTCGCGCCAAAAACAACAGCGCAGGTAACAGCTAAAATAATTAAAAGGCCAAAACCTCGGCTCACTTCCGTAAGTGCAATCGCACTTAACCCAAGCCCACCGCTAATTACATACATCAACAATACTGCTTGTTTTTGCGTAAAGCCCATATCCAAGAGTCTATGATGTAAATGTCCTCTGTCCGGCTTAAATATCGGTGTTCCATTTAAATATCTGCGAACAATCGCAAAAGTCGTATCAAGAATCGGAAGTCCAAGTGCCAAAATCGGCACGATTAAAGCTATCGTTGCTGCACTTTTTACCGCTCCTAATACAGAAATTCCTGCTAACATATAACCCAAAAACATACTTCCTGTATCACCCATGAAAATCTTAGCTGGATTAAAGTTATATTGTAAGAATCCCATTGCAGCCCCTGCAAGGGCAGCTGTAAGCACCGCAACAAGTAAGAATCCCTGCTGCAACGCAACCAATAATATTGTTATCGCAGCAATCGTTGATACACCAGCTGCTAATCCATCCAACCCATCAATTAAATTCACAGTATTCGTCAAGCCAACAATCCAAAATATCGTAATTGGAATTGCTAAATATTCACTCAAGAAAAACATATCACCAAATGGATTCGTAATGCAATCAATTCGAACATCAAATAACACTAATACAATCGCTGCAATAATCTGCCCCATCAGTTTAACTTTTGCTGGCAAAGACTTAAAATCGTCAATAATCCCTACAATTAGAATTACTGTAGCACCAGTTAACAGCCCTACGACTTCTTTCGTCAAATCCACCGTAAATAAAGCTGCTACCATAAAAGCAAAATATATCGCAAGCCCACCTATACGAGGAATAGGTTTACTATGAACTTTTCTCTCATCAGGCGCATCCATTGCTCCTGTTTTATTCGCTAAAGAAATTACTCTAGGCGTCAAAATATAGGCTACTACTATCGCAATAATAAACGCCAAAACATAATCCGGCATCATATTTTCGCACCCCTTTTCTATACAACAACCCCATTGTACATCACTAATTCTAGACTGTCAATTAAATAAAATAGAGTAAACTAAGACATTTTCTCACACTTCCCAGCAATAGTCAAATCCTTTTATTTCTATTAAAGAAAATATTTAAACTTTTGTTAACTCTCTAAAAAGCAAAAAATTGATACAATGACTAAAATAATTGATTACTCTTTGCTACTCTTTTATAAATCTCTTTTTAACCTATTTATAAATCCACATGTATCCTTTAAATTTATCATACTCTTCTAGTCATTTTTTCTAAGTTATTGTATAATTCTAACTAAAATAAATTTCACCTGAAAGTGAATTAATCCTTTAATTTAGTTTTACTTTATATATCCTAAGTTGTAAGGAAAAAGAGGAGATCTTATCATGAAAGAAAATCTAACAATTGGATTTATCGGTATCGGAGTTATGGGAAAAAGCATGGCAACTCATTTACTCAACGATAATTACAAAGTACATGTTTATACACGTACAAAAACAAAAGCAGCTGAACTTTTAGAGAAAGGCGCCGTTTGGGCGGATTCATCAAAAGCAATTGCAGAGAAGTGTAATTTCATCATCACTATGGTTGGCTATCCAAAAGATGTCGAAGAAGTATATTTTCATGATGGTATTTTAGATCATGCCCGTCCTGGTACTTACTGTATTGATATGACAACTTCCAGCCCTACTCTTGCAAAAAAAATTGCCAATGCAGCTAAGAACAAAAATTTATTTGCACTAGATGCGCCTGTTTCTGGCGGCGACATTGGTGCAAAAAACGGACAGCTTGCCATTATGGTCGGCGGCGAGAGGGAAGTATTTGAAAAAGCTTTGCCAATCTTACAGCTTTTAGGAACAAATATCAAACTGCAAGGCAGTGCAGGCGCAGGACAATATACGAAGATGTGCAATCAAATTGTCATCGCTTCCAATATGATGGGTGTATGCGAAGCGATTGTTTATGCAAAAAAAGTTGGTCTTGACCCAAACTCAGTGCTAGATAGCATTTCAACTGGCGCAGCAGGCAGTTGGTCATTAAGTAATCTTGCCCCGCGCATTATTAAAGGAGACTACAACCCAGGATTTTTCGTCAAGCATTTTATTAAGGATATGAAAATCGCATTAGATTCTGCTGCGGAAATGAATCTTCATTTACCAGGGCTTACACTTGCAAAAACTTTATATGAAGAACTTGCACACAAGGGTGGAGAAAATTACGGTACACAAGCTCTAATTAAAGTTTTAGAAAAAGAATAAAATAGCAAAGAAATGTACCCTATAGTTGACACCTTTTCCTGTCAATTCTATAGGGTACATTTTACTTCTGATCATTATTCTTTATTTTTTAAAAGTTTTTCAAATGCTTCAACAGGTAATGGCTTGCTAAAATAATATCCTTGAATCAAATCACAACCTACATTTGTTAAAAACTCAACTTGATATTCTTCTTCAATCCCTTCCGCCACAGTATTCAAATTAAGGCCTTGCGCCATTTCAATTATTGAGCGCACAATACTCTTTTCCTTCGTTTCTTCAACTGTATAAAGCTCTCGCTGCCAATCTGAAAAAAAGCTACGATCTATTTTTAATGTATCAATTGGCATATTTTTTAATAAACCCAATGAGGAATATCCACTTCCAAAATCATCAATAGAAATTTTAAATCCCCGATTTTTGATTTTTTTCAAAAATACAGTCAAACCTTCGCTATTATTAAAAGATACACTCTCTAATATTTCTAGTTCAAGTAAGCTATGCGCAATATTATATTTTTGTGCAATTGCTTCAATCCGTTCAATAAAATTGCTTTGCCCTAATAAGGTAAGTCTAGATATATTCACTGATATCGGCACAAGTGTAATTCCTTGATTAAGCCAAATTCTCATTTGCCGGCAAACTGCTTCAAAAACGTACATATCCAAATATTGAATAGTCCCATTTTGTTCAAATACAGGAATAAATTTCGCAGGAGAGATCATTCCTTTTGTTGGATGAATCCACCGGACTAACGCTTCCGCCCCGCCTAAATATTTTTGGGGGCGAACTTTATATTTAGGCTGTAAATAAATTTCAAATTGTTTTTCTTCAATAGCCTGTTGCAGGCCATCCTCAAATTCTTTCATCTCCCGCATCTTGATTAACATTTTATCATCGAAATATATAAAGGAGTTATTACTATAATTTTTTCCCGACAGACGCGCAATATTTGCATTATCAATGCATTTTGCCAAATCAAAATCGTGTTTCCCGATTTGATATATTCCACAAGAAAAGGTTAATGCATGTTTATGATTATAATATCCACTTATTTCATCAAACAGCTGAGTCAGTCTAGTCAAATTTTCTTCCTTTTCTTTTGAAATTAACAATAGCCCGAATAAATCGTTGCCCAGCCGATAAACATATTCATTTTCTATTAAAGCAGTATCAATTTTTGATGCAACAAAAGTTAAAAGCTCGGAACCATATTGATAACTCATCATTTCATTAATCAATTTAAATTTATCAATATCAACCACTGCTAAAATATATTTTCCTTTATTATTTTTTTTCGTTATTTCTTTATCCAATTTCATCTTTTCAAAATTCCCTAAATTCGTAAGCTGATCGATATATGCTAATCGATAAACATTCTTACGATTTTTATTTTCTATAAATTCAATATAAATCAATATACAAAATAAGATGAGCAAAGAAATTAGCAAAACCATCGTTACTAGAAAAAGAATATTGGCTATCCTTTTTGTTATAAAATCTGCCGGAACACTAGAAACGGTATAAATTCCATTAATATTTCCTAAAGGGACACAGGCAATATATTGTTCACCCAAGCCTTTCAATTGAATTTTTCCTACCGCTTGTTGTTCATCTCTTAACATCAAAATGAATTTATGCAAATTATCATCTTCAACTTCAGTTTTTTCCTGCCAATGGTGAAAGTAGTCACGCAAACGATCATTTTTTTCATTGTCTTTTACTGGAATCAATAAGTTTCCGGATTGATTTAAAATAAAACAATCTCCTTTTCCATCAAAAAAACTAAATGAAAAAAACTTTTTCAAATCTTCTATCCCATAAATTGCATATAATACACCAATAATTTTATTATCCTTCGAATAAATTGGGACTGAAAAAACCATACTGTGAAGATCAAGAAAAGGTGTACATGGAACATATGTCACTTTACTTTCCCCCTGTAAGGATTCCTCTAAATATTTCATATTGCGAAAATCTACATCAAAGCCATAAATGGCTCTCCCTTGTGTATCTAAAATACCAAAACGAGTAAAGTTATTATTCTGAAATTCCTCTTTTAAAAAATTAATTAAGTTATCTTTCTCTACTATGTCTTCTCCACCTATAGCGCTTTTTGTAATCAGATTAGACATCGTATGTAGAAAAGAGAAGGTTGCCTTTATTTTACCTTCTAATAAAATAGAGTTTTGTTTTGTTAATTCGACAAGACCCATTTCCACTTCATAATTAAGCATTGTCGCAACTTTTTCACGAAAGGATAGTAGTAAAAATAATGGAAGGAACATCGCTATAAATAGAAAGACAATAATTTTTTTGTATTTCAAACTATTTTTCCAATTCATAGAATCCCCTTCTCTCTTCTCAACTTAACATATTTTGTTATAAATATATATTTATTAAAATAAAGTGTAATATAATTTATTATACTGCAATATCAAAAATAATTAAATATTTTAATATTTGCCTACTCTTACTATGTTTTTAGAAAAAAAAAGTCGATAGAATTTGTGTTTATCCCTACACAAACCCTATCGACTTTCTCTTTATTAAAATTTAGTAACAAATTCTTCTGCAAAACATAACTTTGATCACTTTAGCTAAATAAAAAATAGGCAAATACAATAATACCAAGTACAATTCTATAATAGCCGAAAGCCTTAAAATCACTTGTCTTAATATAAGCAATTAAGAATTTAATCGTTAAAACAGAAACGACAAATGCCGTAACTAATCCAACGATTAAAATTTGAATTTCATCCGCTGTATAGTTTAAACCAAACTTATACATCTTGAGCAAACTCGCCCCAAACATAACAGGGACTGCTAAGAAAAAAGAAAACTCAGCTGCGACTTCACGTGAACAGCCAATGAGCATCGCACCTAAAATCGTCGCTCCGGAACGCGATGTCCCGGGAATAAGCGCTAACACTTGAAAACAACCAATCCCTATCGCTTTTAGAAAGCTCAACTGTTCTAAAGTCTGCACCTGTGGACGAACTTTTTTATTTCGATTTTCCAGAACAATAAATAAAATCCCGTATAAAATCAACGTCACAGCTACAGTCTGATAATTGTAGAACAAAGCGTCAAGCAAATCATCAAACGGTAACCCAATAACTGCTGCGGGAAGTACTGCAACGATTACCTTCATCCATAATAAAATAGAATCTTGATCAATTTTCAGTCCACGCTTTACCGTAATTGGACAAAGTTTATTCCAATAGAGCATCACAACTGCCAAAATAGCACCGAGTTGAATAACCACCAAAAACATTTCTTTAAATGCTGGTGTAATATTGAGTTTAATAAACTCATCAACGAGAATCATATGACCAGTACTACTTACTGGCAACCATTCCGTAATTCCTTCTACTATCCCAAGGAAAATTACTTTTAACATCTCAAGCACGAAAAATTCACTCCCTAAATTCAAATGACACATAAAGAGATTTTACTCTATATCCTTCTGATTTGCAATATTTATCCAGAAATAAATTATTTTTCATCTGTAATATTTTTCGGCTCACACTCAACGATACTGCCGTCCGTTTCATAGTAAACAACTTTGCTGAGCATTGCATTGCAAATCATACGACGACAAAGCAAACATGGCTTACCTGATGCTAAACTACCATCCGCATTTACACCAGCAATATAAATTGTTGCACCCTTCATTTTCTCTGGATCCGCGTTGATAATCGCATTTTGTTCTGCATGTACCGCTTCACAAAGTTCATACCTTTCACCTTTTGGTACGTTATGCAGATTCCTTTGGCACATCTTAGCATCAACACAGTTTACAGCACCACGCGGTGCTCCATTGTATCCGGTGCTGATAATAATATTATCCTTTACAATGACTGCACCATACAATCGACGTAAACAAGTTGCCCTCGTTCCTACAGCCTTTGCAATATTTAAAAAATATTCATCCCAAGATGGACGCATATCCTATTCCTCCATTTATATACTTATAAGAATAAATCCAATACAATTATACTTCTTTTTCTATTTTGCCGATTAAACCAAAATAAACTATATACTAAAGAGAGTTTCAGCAAATGAAACTCTCTTTATAAAAAAACTATAGAAACTAACAATAAGAAAGCTTGCCAGCCGTTAGCCTTCGCCCTAGTATCCAAAAAAATTATTATTTAGTACCGAAAATTCTATCACCGGCATCACCTAAGCCCGGAACTATGTATCCATGATCATTTAGACATTCATCTACACTAGCTACATAAATCTCTACATCTGGGTGAGCTTCATTCACTACTTTAATACCTTCTGGAGCTGCAACTAGGCACATTAAAATAATAGATTTCGCACCTTTTTCTTTTAATAAATCAATTGCTGCTGCTGCTGAACCGCCCGTTGCAAGCATTGGATCTACAACAACTAAAGTACGTTCGCCAACGTCACTAGGTAATTTGCAATAATATTCTACCGGTTTCAAGGTTTCTGGATCACGATATAACCCTACATGACCAACGCGAGCAGCAGGAATTAAATTTACAACACCATTTAACATGCCAAGGCCAGCACGTAAAATTGGTACAACTGCAATTTTCTTGCCAGTTAACACTTTACTTTTACACACAGTAACTGGAGTTTTTACATCCACTTCAGTTAAAGGCATATTCCTTGTAATTTCATATGCCATAAGCATAGAAATTTCCTCTAATAATTGACGAAAATCTTTTGTTCCCGTTTCTTCATCACGCATAAGCGTTAACTTGTGTTGAATTAACGGATGCGCTATTACATTTACTTTTAAATCTGACATCAACTATTTCCCCCTAATATAATGGATACTTTGTGCAAAGTTTAGCTACAAGCTCTCTCGCCTGCGCATGTACTTTTTCATCTTCCGGATGATCAAGTACCATTGCAATGATGCTTGCAACTTGTTTCATATCTTCTTCTTTAAAACCACGAGTCGTAAGTGCAGGCGAGCCAAGACGTATACCACTTGTTACAAATGGACTCAATGGCTCAAATGGAATTGTATTTTTATTTGCTGTAATTCCAATATCATCTAATAATTTTTCAGCAACTTTACCTGTTAAATTTTTGCTGCGCAAATCGACAAGCATTAGATGATTATCTGTACCACCAGATACGATATCAAAACCTTTTTCAATTAAGGTTTGAGCTAAAACTTTCGCATTCTTAACAATTTGTTCTTGATAAGCTTTAAATTCAGGGCTTAATGCTTCTTTAAAAGCAACTGCTTTTGCTGCAATTACATGCATTAATGGACCACCTTGAATTCCTGGAAAAATCGCTTTATTGAATTGTTTCCCAAATTCAGCATCTCTTGTTAAAATGAGACCGCCACGAGGGCCACGTAAAGTTTTATGCGTAGTCGTTGTTACTACATCAGCATAAGGTACTGGACTTGGATGAAGTCCGGCTGCAACTAAACCTGCAATATGCGCCATATCTACCATGAGATATGCACCAACTTTTTTTGCAATTTCACTTGTTCTTGCAAAATCAATTGTTCTTGCATAGGCGCTTGCGCCGACAACGATTAGTTTAGGTTTGCATTCTTCAGCTTGTTTTTCTAAAGCATCATAGTCAATTTTTTGCGTATCCTCGCCAACACCGTAAGGAACGATATTAAAATATTTACCTGACATATTTACAGGGCTTCCATGTGTTAAATGCCCGCCATCAGTAAGGTTCATTCCCATTACTGTATCACCGGGTTGTAACAAGGCAAAGAATACCGCCATATTTGCTTGCGCACCTGAATGAGGTTGAACGTTTGCATAGCCTGCACCAAATAATTCTTTTGCACGGGCAATCGCAAGTTCTTCAACAACATCTACACATTCACAACCGCCATAATAACGTTTTCCTGGGTAACCTTCCGCATATTTATTCGTCAATACAGAGCCTTGAGCTTCCATTACTGCTTTACTTACAATATTTTCTGAAGCAATTAATTCCAACTTATTGCGTTGACGATTTAATTCATTATCAATCGCTTGGGATATTTCTGGATCTACCGTTGCAAGAGTATCTAGAATAGACATTTTCAAATTCCCCCATAAATAAAATTTTTAATAATCATCTATCATCAAACTTTTTATATACAGCACGACTGCCGCCGATAAATTTTGGTCGCGTTCGTGCTGCGATAAGTATAGCTTGTCCAATTTGTCTTATTTGTAAGCGAACCGGAACTGCCACGTGCTTCAAATGCATCCCAATTAAAGTCGCACCAATGTCGAGTCCCGCGTGAGCTGAGATCGTCTCTACAACAACAGGATCACAAAACTCCTCCATTGCCCTCTGTCCCAATGATCCACCCGCATGAGCAACAGGAACTACACTGACGATTTCCAACTGATATTTTTCAGCCACTTCACTTTCTACAATGAGTGCACGGTTCAAATGTTCACAACATTGTATCGCTAAATAAATTCCATAAGTATCACAAATTTCTCTAAAGCTTTTCATCAAAACTGCTGCAACTTCTTTCGACCCAGCCGTACCAATGATCGATCCAATAACCTCACTGGTGCTGCATCCAATTACAAGAATTTGTCCACGTTTCAAGCCTGCAATTGAAATTAATTCTTCCAATGCAGATTTAGCTTGCAGCCTAATTTCTTCTAGATCCATTTTTAAGACTCCTTTTACACATAAGCTATTTTTCTTCTGCAAAAGTACAAATCTTATCCCATAATCTCTCAATCAACTGTGAAATCTGCTGCGCACATTCTTGGTAAGTCATCTCATCTGCACCAAAGGGATCGGCAATATCTATCTGGCTATCTGCATATTCAGCTAAAGAATAAACTTTTCCCTCAATCGATGGTACAGCCTGCAAAATCCCTAGCTTATGCTGCTTTGTCATCGTTAAAATTAAATCCGCTTCTTCTAATATGGGCAACGTCAATTGTGTTGCTACGTGATGATCTAGAGATAACCCTTTTGATAGCATCGCTTTTCTTGCCCCACTTGTAGCAACAGACCCTACCGAAACTGCTAATCCCGCTGATTTAACAATGATTTTATCATCTAAATGCTGATTGCTTATTTTCTCTCTAAGCAAAGTTTCCGCCATCGGGCTACGGCAAGTGTTTCCCGTACACACAAATAAAACTTTTACCATACCAAGCAAACTCCTTTTGCACTTAAAACTTATCTCTGACTATTTTAGCATATCATCACGGATAAAAAAACATTTTATCCTAACAAATTCCACAAAATCTGTCCACCCAACAAAATAAGCGCAAATCCGCCGATTCGTTCTGCATATTCACCTAAAAATCGCCCTGCCTGTCGCCCTATATTGAGTCCAATAAGAGAAATAATAAAAATTACACTACCTAAAATTATATTTAACTTAATTAAATTGACATCTATCATTCCTATCCCAAAGCCTATAGCTAAAGCATCTATACTTACACTAAAGGCCAAGACTATTAGGGTCATTCCCGTTAATGGATTATTACATTGCACATGCCCAATATTCTGAGTGACTAGACTTTCCCGAATCATTTTCACACCTAATCCGGCTAAAACAACACCTGTAATCGCACCAGCCCAATCTCCTAACATCAATACGGATAAGCCACTTTCTGCCCCAAATCTATCAATTAATTTTCCTAAAAACCCCCCAATGTAGCAGCCAGATAGCAACATAGTGATATGAAAGGTTGCAAAGACTATACTTGCTTTTATTATGACACGTTTTTTTAGTCTATTCATCCCTATTGGAATTGCTATAGAAAATAAATCCATCCCCAAAGCCACACTCATAATAAACAATTCAAGATCAGTCAATCATTATTCCCTCCGTTTACATACGAATAATCTCCTTATTTATATGAAACAGAATGGAAACTTATACACTATAGCGTAATAATTCTATACCCACTCGCTTTATACATACGATTCATAATTGCTAAACCAATCCCCATTTTATCTATTCCTTCAGCATAAATTACATCAACTTTATGGTCATCAAAAAATCGCAAAGCCCGATAAAGATTTCCTGCAATCGCTTTCATATCCCCACGGGTTCCATAAGAATAAGTTAGCACATCATTAGAAATCCCTGCAATAAGCTCATCACTAGCAATTATCCCAAGCCGTTTTTTCTCGTCAACCGCTTTTCTAATGTAGCTTTTCATCTCATCTTCAATCTTATTCGGTGCGCCCTCTAGAATAAACATCGGTGCGCTTGGCGCATAATGATTTTGCTCGATGATGTCCTCTTTCATTTGTACCGATCCTGCACCGACTACTTGACGCAACATTTCTAGCGTAATCACTCCAGGACGTAAAACAGTCAGTACCTCTTGTGTGCAGTCAATAATTGTCGAATCAATTCCAACTGCACAATCCCCTCCATCGACAACTGCACTAATTTTCCCCTGTAAATCATCGAAAACTGCCACAGCCGAAGTCGGACTCGGTCGCCCCGATGTATTTGCGCTTGGCGCAGCAATTGGGATATCCGCAAGGCGAATAATTTTCCGCGCAATTTCATGGTCAGGAATACGAACTCCAACGGTATCCTTGCCATTCGTTACAATATTAGGCACAATGTTCTTACGTTTCAAGACAAAAGTAATCGGCCCTGGAGAAAAAGCCTTAATTAATTTTTTTGCCTTATCACTCACATCAGTGACTACCTTTTCTATTTGACTTACATCTGCCAAAAGCAACGATAGTGGATTGCTCAACGACCGCCCCTTTGCGCGATAAACATGTGCCACAGCTTCAGAATCAAATCCATTTGCCCCTAAACCATATACAGTTTCCGTTGGAAAGGCTACCAAGTTCCCGCTTTTTAACAAACTAGCTGCAAGCTTAAGCCCCTCCTCATCACCTGACGAAATCAATTTTGTTTCCATAACAAACTTACTCCTGCTTTTTCATTATGACAACACGGTCAATATTGCCATAATCTTTTATTATTTCAAAATGATTAAACGCACCGGTTTCTCTGCCTATATCAGCAACATCCTCCGCCTGATAAATGCCGACTTCAAAGGCCATAAACCCATTTGGTTTCAAAAATTTTATCCCCTCTTGAATAAGGCGGCGATAAAAATCTAATCCATCCTTTCCACCAGCTAAAGCACCATATGGTTCACATTTTACTTCTGGCTCTAACCCAGCGATATCCTTCTCGGGAATATAAGGAGGATTTGAAATAATTGCATCAAATTGTCCAGCTGATAAACTATCGTAAACATCACTTTTTACAAACTCAAGGCGCATATCTACGCCATGCCTGATTGCATTTGATTTTGCTACCGCTAATGCTTCCGAAGAAATATCAACAGCAACTCCACTAACATTTAAGCAGTTCGCTAAAATAGATACCGCAATTGCGCCACTTCCTGTTCCGATATCAACAATATGTACATTTCCTAGTTCTTTCAAACGTTCAATCACATTTTCCACTAAAATTTCAGTATCAGGACGAGGGATTAAAACGGCTGGAGACACGGAAAAATCCATACCCATAAATTCTTTTTCCCCTAGAATATAAGCCACAGGGATTCTTTTTACCCTCTGCTTTATCATTTCACGAAACCTACCTAGTTCCATTTGTTGCAACGGCTGATCAAAATGTACATATAAATAAATTCGTTCCTTGCCTAAAACACGCGAAAGCAGTACTTCCGCGTCAAGGCGTGATGATTCGACGCCTTTGTCATTGAAGTACTGCTCTGTCCACTTTAAAATACTGCCAATTGTCCATATTTCACTTTGCTTCGTCATCTTAATTAACCTGCTTCAACTTTTCACTCTGATCGGCTGTAATCAGAGCGTTGATTAATTCTTCTAATTCACCATTCAAGATAAAGTCTAATTTATGAAGGGTAAGTCCAATACGATGGTCAGTTACTCGCCCTTGTGGGAAGTTATACGTACGAATACGTTCACTGCGATCGCCTGTCCCTACTTGACTCTTACGATTTTGGGCAAGTTCACTGCGTTGTTCTTCTTCGGCAAGTTCCAATACTTTCGCTCTTAACACACGCATAGCCTTATCCTTATTTTTAAGCTGCGATTTCTCATCTTGACATTGTACAACGATTCCCGTCGGCAAATGCGTAATCCTCACTGCGGATTCCGTTCGATTGACATGCTGACCACCTGCACCACTCGCGCAATACGTATCAATTCTAAGCTCATTTTGCTTAATATCTACATCAACTTCTTCCGCTTCTGGCAATACAGCAACGGTAACTGTCGAAGTGTGAATGCGTCCGCTCGATTCAGTTGTTGGCACACGCTGTACTCGATGCACACCACTTTCATATTTAAATTTGCTATAAGCACCATAGCCTGCAATAGCAAAAGATACTTCTTTGAACCCACCGAGTTCTGTAGCATTCGCATCGAGAACTTCTACACGCCAACCTTGAATTTCTGCATAACGAGTATACATTCTAAATAGATTTCCGGCAAATAGCGCCGCTTCATCCCCGCCAGCACCACCGCGAATTTCAACGATAACGTTTTTATCGTCATTCGGATCTTTTGGTAAAAGCAAAATTGGCAATTCCGCTTCTAATTTTTCTTGACGATCTTTCAGCTCCGATAATTCCGCTTCTACCATTTTGCGAAAATCATCATCCAATTGTTCATTAAACATTTCTTTTGCATCGTCAATTCCTTGACAGACTTCTTTATATTCACGAAATTTTTCTACAATAGTTCCAAGGCTTGCATGCTCTTGGCTGTACTTTTGCCATTTCGGCATATCCGCAATAATTGACGGATCACTAATCATAGATTCTAATTGTAAATATTTATCTTCAACTGCCTGTAATTTATCAAGCACATTATCACCCCATACATCAGTATCTTAATTTACTGGTGCTGGCTTTACTGCTTCCAAAGCTTGTATCGCCACTTCCACCTGTTCATCATCCGGCTGATTCGTCGTAATTTTCTGCAACCACAGTCCAGGTAAAATTGCCAGACGAATAAAGGTATTGCTGCTATGTCCTGCAAATTTAATAATTTCATAAGACACGCCAGCAACAACTGGTAGTAAAATAACCCGTGATAGAATTCTCAACCACAAATCAGGCCATCCCAAAAACGCAAACATAATAATGCTCACAATCATAACAATCAATAAAAATGCAGTTCCACAGCGTGGATGTAAAGTGCTGTGTTTTTGCACATTTTCTACAGTAAGTTCTTCACCTGCTTCATAGGCATGAATCGTTTTATGTTCAGCACCATGATATTGAAAGACTCTCTGAATATCTTTCAGCCGCGAAATCCCGTAAATATAAGCTAAAAAGATTAACATTCTCAGCCCGCCTTCGGCAAGGTTAAGCCACATCGGATCAGTAATAGACGAGTGAATATATTTCGCCGCCGCCGTAGGAATGATTACAAATAAAACTATCGCCAACCCTAGGGAGAAGACCATCGTCATCAAAATCTCACGATCGGTCAATTCTTCGCCTTCTTCCCCTGCCAGTTTTGCAGAATAAGACAGCGACTTTAATCCTAGAATAAGCGATTCACCTAATGCTACAACCCCACGAAGCATTGGTTTCTTTAAAATAGGATACCTTTGGGTTATAGACGAAACTTTTTCAGTTTTTACACTTATTTTTCCTGATGGCTCGCGAACAGCTGTAGCCACGTATTCAGGGCCACGCATCATGACCCCCTCGATTACGGCCTGCCCACCGACAGTTGGTTTTGCAGTCATGGCACTCCCCCCTTTAGTAATTATATCCAATTACAAATGAAGCAGAGCATCACTGCTCTGCTTGTCATTCATCTTATTTCGCATAACGTTTATTGAATTTTTCAATACGTCCGCCAGCAGTGATATCACGTTGACGACCAGTAAAGAAAGGATGACATTTGGAGCATACATCTACACGAAGTTCTTCTTTAACGGAACCTGTTGTAAAAGTATTACCGCATCCACAAATAACTTTTGCTTCTTTGAATTCTGGATGAATTCCTTGTTGCATTGTCTTGCACCTCACTTTGTCCCATGGAAAATACATGGATAAATATTTTAAATGCACCAGCATCAGATAAGCCTTCACTTTCTCACAAACGAGATAAGCATAGCTATTCTTGACAGATTCGAAACTGCAATTAAACACACTTATGTTTATTACCAGACAATTATAGCATACAGGTCAATCAAGCGCAAGATGAATTTCAACATTTCTCTTGGTAAAAACTATTCACTATCAACGATAACTGCATTCATTTCCTTCATCAAATCAGCAATCGCATAATCGGCTACATTTAACAGCCGTACCACCGGTCGCATTGGAAATCCTTCGTTTTGTTTCTCAACAATCCCAGCTCGTCCATCATTTAAAGTTACCATACTTCCCACTGGATAAGTTGCAATATGGTTCAAAAATAATTCAATAATTTCTGCATCAAACTTAATTCCGGCATTTAGCGATAAATATTCCATCGCCAAATAAGATGGCATTTTCTTTCCTGGCTCAATTTCGCTGCTCGTAAGTTCATCATATACATCACATACAGCAACAATCCTAGCCATTTCATGCAAATCATTTCCTTTTAGTCCACGTGGATACCCTGTTCCGTCAAGACATTCATGATGCCCCCAAATAATCAACTTAGAAAAAGCGTCTACATCCCATGAATTTTTTACCGTTTCATACCCAAGCTTTGGATGAGAGCGATAGATTTTTTTCTCCTCCGATGTCATTTTTTCTTCTGGTTTTCTCACAATATCCTCTGGTAATAGCGCTAGTCCAATATCGTGTAAAATTGCTCCAGTTCCAAGATACATCAGCTGTTTTTCACTATATCCCTTAGCATGTCCAATGATTAAAGCAAGTACAGAAACATTCACTGCATGTCCATAAAGATAATCATCTGTATTTTTCAAGTCTGTCAAATTCACAATAACAGTTTTGTTCGTTAAAATATCATCAATAATGGATGTTACAACGTCTTGAATTTCATTTATATGTATTCTCTGCTTGTTCAACAGCTTTTTTAGCATTTCGCCAACAACACGTCGTCCCTCATTACGTGTTTCTTGTTTTACCACATCGTCAATTTCAATGCCTCGAGATTCATCATCCTCAACATAAAGATAGAAAATACCCATCTGTTTAAACTTTTCTTTGTACCTTACAAGGTTTGTTGCTCCCTCATTCAATAAAACAATACCGTGTTTTTGAAATAGCGGGCGAGCTAAAACCATATCATCCTTCAAATTTTCTATTCTTATTACTCTCACGACAAAGTCCTCCTTTAACAGTAGATACTTTCTATCTCTCGATTAAAGCATTTTTATCTTATTTAAATTGCGTCTCATTAAGCACATTCCCTACGCTTTTACATAATGACTAAAACTGCCGATAATAAGTTGAGGGAAACATCGTTTAATCTCTTCAATAAAAAACCTTGTTCCATACATTTTCCCTTGTGCCTTTGGCATAATTTCTAAAAATGCATCAGGGTCAATATTTAAATTTCTAAGCTGGATCATATCAATTTTCGTCTCTGATAAAAATTCTTTCCATGCAGTTATCTCTTCTTCACGATCATTTAATCCTGGGAAGAAAAGCATATTCAGCGATACATAAACACCTTTTTCTTTTGCATAATTAATGGATTCTTTGACATTATCCAAGGAATAGTTGCCTCTATAATATGCTTGATAGCTATCTGCCCTTGCACTAATAATACTGACACGCATCGTATCAAGTCCTGCATCGACAATTTTTTTTATTCCTTCCGTATATCCAGCATTTGTATTGATATTGATTTGTCCACGATCTACCTCATTGCGAATCAAGCGAATACCTTCTGCAATATTATCAGCCGCAAGGGAAGGTTCGCCTTCGCACCCTTGACCAAAACTAATAATCGCTTCTGGTGCATTTACCAAATGATAAATACCAACTTCAGCAATTTCTTTCGGGGTCGGCTTAAAATCAATACGGTTTTGTGGAGATGGGCAACACTCCGACGGTTGTAAGGAAATGCAACCAAAGCAGTTTGCATTACAAGCTGGCGATACGGGGATTCCTGCTTCCCAGCGACGATAAAACAAATTTTGCGCTGTACAACAATGCCACTGAAGTGAACACTTCCCAACCTGCTCAACAATACGGTTGTTTGGTAAATCCTTTTTCGTACGCGTAACAAGTTTCTTTAAATCGCGTGTATTATAATTAAGCGGTTGCCATTTCTCATTCTCATCAGTATAAATCGCAGCTACATAAAGTTCATCTTTATACAATACAACAGCAGTATACCCATAAAGTGGTAAAACGCTGTCCTCATCCTCAGCTTTTGCAAACGCCGGCATAAAAACTCGCGTATATCCTGCCGGTAAAATTGCTGCAACAGCACGACCTGTAATTGGAACAATTTTACCGTTTTGTTCGCCTAAGGCAAGTCTGCCTGGCAAAAACATTAAGTCCGCCCCCTCTGGCAGGGGAATTAAATCCTCTTTTTTCAGCACTACATTTTGATCGCCAATCCGTCCGACACCGTGAAAATCAGGATGGTCAAAAATCTCGCCATTTTCATCGGCATATAAAGCTGTTATCATTTCCATCCCCCTATCATTTTTTTGGATTAAACTTATTCATTGCTTTGTCAATTCCATCTTTCACAATTGATTCAACTGCCGGTACTAAATCAGTAACGACTTTGGCAATCACGTCTTGTTCTTCTCTTGTAAAATTAGCCAATACATGTGCATTAACAGTCCACCCTGCTTGTGGTCTGCCAATGCCTATGCGAACTCTTGGAAATTCTTCTTTTCCAAGATGAACAAGCATCGACTCCACCCCTCGATGACCGCCCGAACTGCCACGTTTACGCAGACGAATTTTTCCTACCGGTAAGTCCATATCGTCATAAATCGCAATAACATCATCAAGCTCCGCTTTATACCAGCGAAAGATTTGCCCAACTGCACTGCCACTTAAATTCATATAAGTCTGCGGCTTTACAAGCAAAATCGTTTCTCCATTCAATTTTACCTCTGCAATCAATGCATCAAATTTATTTTTCCAATTCGTTACCTCATAATGACGTGCCAAGGCATCCACTGTCATAAAGCCGATATTATGTCTTGTATATGCATATTCATCGCCTGGATTTCCAAGTCCTACAATAATCTTCAATGTTCTTCCACCTCATCACAATAAAAAACACAAGCTGTTACCTATAGCAACAGCTTATTTATCATCAGATATATCTAAATTATATCATTATTCGTATAATATATGAACTATTCGCTATTTTAGCAACATTTTATTAATGGTAAATTTATTATTATCATATCATGACAATTTAATATTGCCAATAAAATACTTTTAAAGATATTTTGTAATAAATTCTAATAATAAAGCTATCAATTTTTCCTAATCTTAAACGAAAAAATTTTTTATATAAAAAGTGCCATCATAAACCTATGATGGCACTTAAAAACATCAATAAAGAATTTCAATTTATATAAATACAAATTCAGTTATTATTTTTGAAACAATTTACTGATTGAACCCTTCTCATATACACAAACAATACCTTCAGCAAAAGCTTCAGCGACTGATAAACATTTAATTTTATCAATTTTCTTCTCTTCAGCTAACGGAATACTATTTGTAATAATCAATTCTTTAATACAAGAATTTTGAACGCGTTCCGTCGCTGGATCACTCATAATCCCATGTGTACAGCAAGCATATACTTCTTTTGCACCCATTTTTTCTAAAGCGCGAGCACCTTCAACTAATGAACCAGCAGTATCAACAATATCATCAACAATAACTGCTGTTTTGCCTTCAACATTACCAATAATATTCATTACTTCAGCAACGCCAGGCATTGGACGACGTTTTTCAATGATTGCAATTGGTGCGGATAATCTATCTGCTAATTGTCTAGCTCTTGTAACACCACCTAAGTCAGGCGATACAACAACAACATCTTCTAATTTTTTTTCTGCAATATAACGGGCAAGAATTGGTACTCCTACAAGATGATCTACTGGAATATCAAAAAAGCCTTGAATTTGGCCTGCATGTAAATCCATTGTCATTATGCGGCTTGCACCGGCAGTCGTTAAAAGATTTGCTACTAATTTTGCGGAAATAGGTTCGCGACCACGTGTTTTACGGTCCTGACGCGCGTATGCGTAATAAGGAACAACTGCTGTAATCATTTTTGCCGAAGCACGTTTACAAGCATCGATCATAATCAATAATTCCATCATACTGTCATTTACTGGTTGACAAGTAGGCTGGATAATGAATACATCTTTACCGCGTACACTTTCATCAATCATCACTTGTGTTTCCCCATTATTAAAGTGACCTACATAAGCACTTCCTAACGGTACACCCATATATTCAGCAATTTCTCTAGCTAGTTCCGGATTGGCATTACCTGTAAAAATACGTAGATTTTTGCTATCCGCTATTTTCATTTATAACATCCTCCAAAGTTTATATGTTTAAATTATTTTTTTCGTTTGTCATGCCAACCTTCAATATTCGTTTGGCGCGCTCTTCCTATCCCGAGTGCAGCAGAAGGTACATTTTTCGTTATCGTCGAACCTGCACCAACGTATGCCCCTTTTCCTATCGTAACTGGAGCCACTAAATTCGAATTGCAGCCGACAAAAGCATCATCTTCTATCGTTGTACGAGATTTAGTCTTTCCATCATAATTTACCGTAATCGTTCCGCATCCCATATTTACGCCACTGCCTACATCAGAATCACCAATATAGCTTAAATGTGGTAATTTGGAACCACTTCCTATTATCGAATTTTTCACTTCGACAAAGTTTCCGACCTTTACGTTTTCGCATAATTTTGTTTTTGGACGCAAATGTACATAAGGGCCAACAATCGCACCTGATCCTACTTCACATTCATGCGCATAAGCAAAATGCATAGTTACACCGTCACCAATTGTCGTATCTGTCAACCTAGTATTTGGCCCAATTTCGCAGTTTTCTCCGATAACCGTATTGCCTTCAATCCAAGTAAATGGATAAATAATCGTATCTTTACCCACGACTACGTCAGTATCAATAAACGTACTTGATGGATCCATAATCGTAACACCATTTTCCATTAATTCCACAGCTTTGCGCTCGCGTAATATACGTTCCGCATTTGCAAGCTGTGCCCTTGAATTGATACCAAGCGTTTGCTCATAATCATCTGCCGTAACTGCCCATACTTTTTCTTTCTGGTCGTTTAAAATGGAAAATACATCTGTCAGGTAATATTCGCCTTGTGCATTGTTGCAATTTAATTTCGCTAACGCACCGAATAAAGCTTCTCTATCAAAGCAGTAAATTCCTGAATTCACTTCATCCACTAACAACTCTTCAGAATTTGCATCTTTTTGTTCAACAATTTTGCTAACAGAACCATCCGCTAAGCGTATAACGCGACCATATCCAGTCGCATCTGGCATTTTCGCAGTTAATACTGTGGCCTTTGCTCCAGCTTTTTGATGCTCTTCATATAGTCTTTTAAGTAAACTACCTTTAAGTAATGGCGTATCTCCACAAAGTACCATTACTGTCCCATCAAAGTCTTTTAATACTTCCTGCGCCTGCATTACTGCATGGCCAGTACCTAATTGCTCAGCTTGTTCTACAAATTCTGCTTGATTGCCAATTGTAGATTTTACTACATCACCACCAAAACCAACAACAACAATATTACGTGTCGCTCCCGCTTGGTTTGCCGCATCTAAAACTTTTTCGAGCATTGCTTTGCCGCCAACTTTGTGTAAGACCTTTGGCAATTTGGATTTCATCCGTGTTCCTTTGCCTGCTGCCAAAACAACAGTTAACAGACCTGCCATAGTATCCCTCCAAATCTAAACTTTCCGTATACCGACTAAAAATAATTAAAGACTCTATGTTAGGCAAAAATATCCCAAAGCACTAGAGTCATCCGTTCACCAACTCTACCTTTCGACATATTCTTCCGTTTTCCTGCTCTATCTGAGCAAAACATAAAGCCCCATCCAAATTATCACGAAGTACAATGTATACAAAATATTTCCCTTTCTTATTGTAGAAAGTATCGACATTCTTTGCAATACTTTCTATGAAAAATTTGTCTTTTTCGTCAAAAAAGTAAAAAAGCACTGCAGATGCAGCACTCTATCAATTTTTCATAAGTGACTGGAAATATTCATTTGCTACTTGTAAATCAGTTGTCTTGTCAACATCCATACCAATTTCTGCATAATTAGAGCGGATGACTGTTCCGTCAATTCCTGTAAGCTCCAAAAAATGCTGTTCAATTTTTGTCAGAGTCAATTTGCCGATAATAAATTTAAGCAAAAATATTACACCAAATTTTTTCGCTAATCGCCATGGCTTCTTTCGATCCTCTACCATTTTATTGGCAAGATCTATGCATTTATCAATAACTTTAGGATTTACTAAAAATATATTTCCTCCAGTAAAAGTTCCATCTATAATTTTGACAAATGTGCGTTGACATCTTGGAAATTTAGCTTTACAACATGATTTTTCGATAATTGGATAATAAAAGTCACGATTCATGGATTCACATTGCATTAAAAAATCATCAATCGCTTCTGCTGTTAAAAAAGGAATATCCGTTGCAACAATCAGCACTTTGCGATTACCACTTAATGATGCCATGCCATTTCGTACACTCTCCATAATCGTGCAACCATTCGAAACAAAATTAACTTTACCAGACAATTGCGTTTTTGACAAGACCTCAACTGCCCCAACAACAAAAATCTCGTCAATTTTTTCACTTTTTTTCAAAGCATCGACAACAAAATAAAGCATAGGGCGACCACCTATGTTTAGTAAAGCCTCATATTCACCGTTTCCGATTCCTGCGCCTTTACTCTTTCCGCCTGCTAAAACAATAGCATCGTACATAGTAAACCTCCTATGCTTATCTACCTATGTATAAAATTCTTATGAATCCTATTTTACTTATTTACAATTTCTTCTTTATTTATACCTTCCATATTTTGCAGTAAAATATGTTCAGAATTTTCCATATGTTCTACAGCCAATCTTTGGGCAAGCTCTACATTTCCCTGCGCGATTGCTTCCACTAAACGGCTATGCTCTTCCAATGTTTTCTTTAAACGACCTGGATATGACATCGATGCTGAGCGGAACCTTGTCAATTGTTCACGTAAATTAAAAATAATCCCGACCAAGCGTGTATTGCGACTCGCCTGATATAACAAATCATGAAATTCAGTATCAGCAGCAACAATTTTTTCAATATCATCTTGTTCAATATATTCGCTAATCATTACCAATAAACGTTCTAATTTTTCCAATTCTTCAGCAGTAATTCGTTCAGCTGCAAGTCCACTTGCCAAGGCATCCAGTGTAGTTCTGATTTCAAAAACCTCATTAATGTCACGAATAGAAAGATTTGCTACATATGTGCCACGTCTCGGCAACATAATCACATAACCTTCCAGCTCCAATTTTCTGATCGCTTCACGCACTGGCGTGCGGCTTACGCCGAGCTCATCGGCAAGTTGAATCTCCATTAATCGTTCTCCAGGCTTTAGCACCCCGCCCCGTATTGCTTCTCTTAAGGTTTCACAGACCACTTCACGAAGTGGTTGATAGCTATCTAATTTTATTGGTGCCAATTTTCGTTGCATTTTCTCTTCCCTCAATTCTCCGAAACAGTTTTTGTTAAAATCACCTGTACATTGTCTATATCCGATAATTTTTCTACTATGTATTCAGCTTTTTCTTCATCATCCACCAATCCAAATACAGTTGGCCCACTACCACTCATCAAGCTTGCTAATGCACCATGTTTGCACATTAAACGTTTTAAATGAGCAATTTCATTATGGGCAGGAATCGTTACACTTTCTAATACGTTACAAAGATGCTTACAAATCCCTTCTAAATCACCATTTTTAAGCGCTGCAATCACTGCATCCGTATCTGCCCACGCTTCAACATTATCCGCTTTAAAATTCTGATATGCCCATGCCGTAGAAACACTCGCTTGCGGCTTAGCTAAAATAACGAAGCATTCCGGCATAGTGGGAAGCTTTTCAAGAATTTCACCTCTGCCTTTAGCGAGCATTGTCCCCCCTTGAATACAAAACGGCACATCAGAACCAATTTGCGCCCCCAGAGCACAAAGCTCCGGTACTTTTAACCCTAAATTCCACATTTCATTTAATGCAACAAGTACTGCGGCGGCGTCAGTACTTCCACCAGCGAGTCCCGCTGCAATTGGAATCCGTTTAGTTAAATCAATATATAACCCTTTATCTAGCTTAAAGGTTTCCATCACAAGCGCTGCTGCTTTATATGCTAAGTTACGCTCTGCGCTCGGTAGTCCAGGAATATTGCTAATCACCTGAATACCGGCTTCTTTTTCTTGCTCACGAAAAGTTAAAACATCCGATAATTCTACCGACTGCATAATCATCATCACATCATGATAATTATCCTGCCTTTTTCCTAAAATATCAAGACTTAAATTAATCTTCGCTCGTGCATCGATTCTTATCATTCCCCATCACCCATCTACTTTTTTTAAATCCTTTACCTCATCTTGCGTCAAAACTTTATCAATGTCTAATAAAGTAATCAGCCTTAAATTATATTTGCAAATCCCAGTAATATATGTCGTGTCTAATCTAGCTGCTGCCGGCGGCAAGTCTATATCATCCATTGGAACACGAATCACCTCATCTACGCAATCAACAATGATACCAACCATCTGCTGATTTATATCCACGATGATAATTCGGCTTTCATCAGTAGCCGGTTGAATTGATAAGTTAAAGCGAGGTCGTAAGTCAACGATGGGAATAATCTCCCCCCGCAAATTTATAATTCCTTCCACAAATAGCGGGGCATTGGGCATTTTTGTTATTGGAAGTAACTTAATTATACTTTTAACCTTTGTAATCGGCAATGCATACTCTTCTTTAGCAAAACGAAATACGGTAACTTGTAATTCTGTGCTCATTTTATGGCCTCCACTTCTATGTAATATAAAAGGAATAGAATAAATTAGACTTGATTCAATTCAACTGAATCTTAGTCATACTTATCCAAGGACTTGTCCGATCGGTACAACCTTCACTCATGAAAAATGAGAGTTTACGCGCGGATGAGTCATCAGATAAAAATATCTATACTTAGCCATTTTATTCTACATAGAAGTTATTTTTGCCTGCATAAACCGATAAAAATTTAAATCGTTCTCCTTTTTACATTATGTTTCTCTTTCTCTATTGCTAAAACTTCATATTTCCCTTCTATTTTTGATTCTTTTTCTTCTTCAAATCGTTTTTTCATTTGCATAACCGTCCTCATCACTACATCGTATAATTCATAGAATACAACGATAAAATCATCTTTTTGCGCATGGTTTAACGCTAATTCTACAGCTTGACGCTCATCTAAAATCACCTTGATTTTTTCTGCTGCAACGCCTGCAGCTATTACACCTTTTTTTAAAAGTTCTGCTGTCTCACCACGGTTTCTACCTCTTAAATCACTATCTTCTTTGATATATATTTCATCAAATCCAAGTCCTGCAACTCTACCCAATTCCACAATGCTGTTATCTTGCCGATCGCCAGGAGCCGCAATTACACCGATGATTCTACCTTTGCCCAATTTACGCGCAGTAGCAATCAGTGCTTTATATCCGTCCATATTATGGCCATAATCTACACAGACAGAAAAATCACGAATCTGGATAACCATTAATCTTCCATTATTTTGCGCAAAGTTTCTTAGCCCTTTTCTAATATATTGATCATTAATTCCATATGCATGAGCTGCCGCTGCTGCAATTAAAGCATTCTGTACATTGTGCAACGCTTTTCCATACATAGTAACGGGGATATCACTAATTGCAACTAATTCTTTCATCTTATCCCCATGTGCTGCATAAATTTTGTCATCTTTGATAAAGACACATTTGCCACCAATCCCTAAATGCCGTTTTATCCATTTATTTTCCGCTTGTATGCTTGTATATACAATAGGGGCACACACCCTAGATGTAAAATACTCGGCAAATGTATCATCCGCATTGATAATTGCTGCACCATTTTTGTCCACCATTTCCAAGATAAGCGATTTAATATATGCCAAATCCTCTAAGCTTTCTATTCCATCCTGTCCCAAATGATCTTCACTAATATTTGTAATAATTCCAACGTCACAACGATCAAACCCAAGCCCTGCCCGCACAATGCCACCTCTGGCAGTTTCTAATACCGCAGCGGAAACTTTTTTGTTTGCTAAAATCATTTTCGCACTGTCAGGTCCACTACAATCCCCTTTAAACATACATTCATTATTAAGAAAAATCCCCTCTGTATTTGACATACCAACTGCAAACCCCGCCTGTTGATAAATACTACTAAGCATACGCGTAACTGTTGTCTTTCCATTCGTTCCCGTGATTGCAGTAATCGGAATTCTTCCCGTTTGTTCATATGGATAAAGATATTCAACGATTGCACCACCTACATCTTGAGGTTGTCCAGCACTTGGATAATGATGCATACGAATTCCCGGCGCTGCATTCACTTCAATAAACGCACCATTGCCACTTACTAAAGGCTTTGTAATATCTTTTGCAATAATATCAAATCCTGCAATATCTAATCCGACAATCTGTGCTGCATACTCTGCAAGTTTTGCAGTCTCTTCATGAACTCCCTTCGTAACATCGACAGCAGTTCCTCCTGTACTTAAATTTGCAGTAGCTCGAATTTGAACAACACGCTTTGCTTCTGGAACTAAGTGGGGTGTTAATTTTTGTTTTTCCAATACTGCTAATGCCACATCATCAATCACAATTTTGCTTAATGGTTTATCATGTCCATCACCACGTAATGGATTGCTGTTGATAATTCTGACAAGTTCCTCTACCGTATGTTTTCCATCACCAATCACATAAGCAGGAATCCTTTCTGACGCAGCTACCATCTTTCCATCTACAACACAAATACGATATTGCCTGCCTACGATATATTCTTCAATCAATACATATTCATCATAAGCGGCCGCAATACGAAAAGCTTCCCTAATATCTTTTTCATTTTCTACTTCTACTGTAACCCCGCGTCCATGACTTCCAGTAAGAGGTTTAACTACAACTTTTCCTCCAAAATGATGAAATGCTTTCACTGCTTCTTCTTCTCGCTCAACGATTTCATTTCTAGGTACAGGGACATTATGCCTAGAAAGAAGTTGTGTCGTTAAATATTTATTTGATACTAAATCAGCAGCGACAAGGCTCGTTTTTTCTGTAACTGTCGACCAGACTTTCTGCCGATGAATCCCTTGCCCTAGCTCTAATAAATCCTCTTCAAAAAACCTTTGCACCGGAATATTTCTTTGCTTTGCTGCCTGATAAATCGTTTGCGCGCTAGGTCCTAACTGCACTGCCTGCCAGACCTTTTGCACTTTTAACAATTTCGTTTTCAAATCATACGGTTGTTTGAAAATTACAGCATTTAACAGCTCTTCACCAATCTTCGCACAACGTCTTGCTACGCTTTCATAATAAAACGCCACAATCACGTCATAGATATTATCCTGCTTCGTTACACGCGCCTTACCATAAGAGACATCGTCTCCGCACTCATTTTGCAACTCTAATACAATATGTTCAAAAATATGTGCTAAATAAGTACCTTCATATAAGCGTTTTACAAATCCGCCTTTTTCCCCTAATGCACATTGATGGTCATTTAGATTGGGTAAAAACTCCAATAATCGCTCATTAAAACCATCAATCTGGCAGCTTGATACATCTGTAAATTTACCTAAATCAACTTTACACCATAAAACTGGATGATGGCTAAATACATTAGGCCCTGTTAACGCTTTTATCTCAACGATTTTCACAATAATCCTCCTAAAATTGTTTAAAACATTCTCCAAATTCTTAGGTAGTATGGCAAAACCAATAACGGCAGCCTTATCTATCTTTCTCATAAGGAATTCGGGTACAAAGGTCAAACCCGAATCCATATGGTAATATGTGCAATTTCACATTTGTAATTGCCAACGCTTCAAATCGACTGGATTCTGAAATATTCGAATGAAGAATTGCTCTGCCATCAACAATTGTCACCGTCTGTGATCCAATCACACTGCATTTATTTCCTTTAACTAAAAGTGCAGTATCTTCATCAATACCAATCCCTAAAACATTGGGATTTTGTGCAACGATTGCAAGCAAACGATTAATTCTTCCCCTCTGAGCAAAATGCTGATCAATGACTACACACTCCAAAAGCCCCATTCCTTGGGCTAATGAAATCGATGATTTTTTCGGCGTTTCACTCGAATCTCCGCCAACAATCATAATCTGACTCATCACCGATGCCCCAGCACTAGTTCCCGCGATCACAGCCCCCCGTTTAAAGCCAGCAACAATTTCTTGATTTACAGTTGATCCGCCGAGAATGCTCGTTAAACGCAGTTGATCTCCACCTGTGAAAAATATCCCCGTATATTCTGCAAATGAATGTCCGATTTGCTTTTCACTTGCTTGCAAACGATCAGCAATATGAATGATATCCACCTGCTCAGCGCCAAGTTGATTAAAAATCGTTTGATATTCACGGCCAACTTCTTCTGGCAGTTCCGTGGCAGTAGTTAAGATAGCGATTCTAGCCTTCCTTTCTCCTGCAAGCTCAACAAACTTTTTTAAAATAGTACAATCGCCAGCTTTGTCTTCATTACCGCCAATAATTAGCAATACTCCTTCATTTTTACTATGCATAATATCCTCCGAATCCATACCTTAGAATAAACAAAGTTGTTTCAGTAAGAAGTTTAACAGCTACTGAAACTGACGAAGAATCCAAAACTTTACACACTCTTACATCTTCAAAAAACGAAATACTAAAACACATCAAACATTGGATAACCCCGGTTCTATTCATATAATCCAAGAGCTCACGGTATCTCTACTTTATTTTAATAACGAAAAAGTAAAAATACGGTTAACCATTGGATTAAACTTCATCTTCTATAGTATTTTCCAAGAAAGCACGCTTTATATACATTTATTTTCAAAAACACATTCATCTATTTGTTATCATAAGATATATTAAAACCAAAAGGAGCGATTCATATGGCAAAAAAAAAGGTCGCATCAAGAATTGCAAAAAATCCAAAAATTATTATCATAAAAAATGAGCGTACATTGACGCTCTATAGTAATAATTCACAAATTCTTCAATATCCAATTGCAATAGGTAAACCATCTACACAGACTCCTGTTGGCAACTACCTTATTGCAAATAAAATTACAAATCCCGGCGGAAATTTAGGCACTCGTTGGATGGGGCTAAATTATGATGCCTATGGTATACATGGCACCAATCAACCTTGGTTAATCGGCAAAATGGTTTCTAATGGCTGCATAAGAATGCACAACCATAACGTAGAACAATTATTTGAGTTCATTGAGCTCGGTACTCCCGTGTACATTCGGGATTGATGCAATAATTTTTCCCGTGATGTCTTCAACTATATCTCTGCGGCATTTGATAAAGTGACCAATTGCCGCTTTATCTTTTTCCTGCATCCCCCACTCCTCCGGAATTTTGCAGATAAATTCTTCAATTTCTTCATCTTTTATCAATTTAATTTTGTTCATATATTCTGTAAAATCCTCTTTTTTTAAATCGTGTTTTAATAATGAACCGAACGCCCGCCTCTTATTCAGTTTAAATTGATGGACTAAAGTCGGTAATTTTTCTGTCAACCATCTGCCGCTGCCAAACAAATGTGAATTGTCGATCGCATACATTTGATAGCCAGCTTCTACCTTAGAAATCAAAATATTTTTTCCATTCAATGTTCTATCCTCATTTAGCATAAAATGGTCAAATAAAATCACTCCAGCAAATTCCGGTTTATTGATTACGTATGGCATATGATAATAATGCACATATTTTGTTTTTTTTAAATACCGACTGGCAAAATGAATGCCAGCTTTCATTTTTATATGCAACCGCCGATTTTGCGAAATAAACTCATCGCTTAACTCTATACAATCACTAAAAGGAAAAGGTAAATTTAACTTCTTCCCCATCCATGCTGCAATATATTCATTCACTAACACTTTCGTTCCCAAGCGATTATTTTTCATTTTTACAACATAAATATATCCATCATCCGCTTTTATTAAGCTGGGAGATGTAACACCTACACCAACCCGCCCCATATACATATCTGCTTTTAGCATCTGCATTCCCCCCCTCAACTGCCTTCCTAACACTATATGAAAAAAAAGAAAAATTCATCACACAAAAACAGCGCCTAAGCTTTATCTAGCCTAGGCGCTGTTTTATCCTTTTATTGTTTTTCAATATACCTCAAAACCATCTTTTTAAATTCAACCGCACTAAATGGCTTTAAAAGACAGCCATCAATTCCTTTACCTTTCTTCACCAACTCATGATCTATAAGCGTTGCCGTCAATGCAACAATTGGATAGCTTCCTTTTAATTTCTCACGAATATACTGGGCAGCATCATATCCATTCATTTTAGGCATATGAATATCCATTAAAATCAAATCATAATAATCCACTTCATGATTTTTACACATTTCAATTGCTTGCTGACCATCTTTCGCCCATTCATATTGAATTCCTAACTCAGCAAGTAACATCCCTGCAATTTCCGCATTAATATCATTATCCTCTACCAATAAGACATGTGCTGGCTTCGGTTCTTTGACTAAAATCTCTGAATGAGTTTCACAATCCAGCTCTTCCCTATTTTTCATCTTTTCTAATCTAACCGTAAATCTAAAGTCAGAACCACTTCCCAACTCACTTTCCACCCAAATATTTCCGTTCATAAGTTTAACAAAACAGTTGCAAATACTAAGACCTAATCCCGTTCCTTCATATGCCTTGGTCATTGCTTCTTCTACTTGCTCAAAAGGAAGAAATAACCTGCGCTTATTGTCCTGCGCAATCCCAATTCCCGTATCTTTTATACTAAATAAAAACTCAATATCCGTAGAATTTTCCGATAACTTTTTCACTGAGAGTTCAATACTTCCTACCTCTGTAAACTTATATGCATTATTTACAATATTCACAATAATCTGCAGTAACCGCTGCTTGTCCCCCAAAACGTCCATATCTTCTTCGATATGATTTACAATCTTCCATTCCAAATTTTTCGCATGTATACGAGAAGAAAAGATATCATCTATCATTTGGACTACTTCACGAATGGTAAACTTTTGCTTATGTAATTTTAATTTACCCTCACGTATCTTTGATAGATCTAAGATATCATTGATAATTCCCAGTAATAGCGTCGTGGAGATTTCTATCTTTTGAATATAATTGCTCTGTTCCCTTGTCAATTCCGTTTTCTTTAAGAAATATGTCATCCCTACAATTACATTCATCGGCGTTCGAATTTCGTGTGAAAAATTTGCAATAAATTCATCCTTAACTTTCAATTGAGAATTAGACTCTTTTAATCGTTTTTTTGCAATACTCGCAAAATATTTTTCTTCCATATAACGTTTATTAAAAAAATAAAAATAAGTAATCGCAAGTATTACAAACAAAATTAAGGCAAACCCTACAGCAGTTGTCATAAGGAGTACTTTATTTGCCTTTTGCATCACCTTTTCAACTGGCGAAATAATCAAAATACACCACCCATTCGTATTTTTGATTGGTGCAATTCCAGTTATTTTATCTATTTCACTTACAACATATTCTCCCGAACCGGCCTTTCCAGAATGAATTAAATCATAAAGCTTTTCATATTGCTCACGATCCGTTTTTTCATATATTTCCATAAAGAAATTCATATTATTTTTTATTTTTTCACTATCATTAGCAATAATCATTCCATTTTTCTCTAAAATTAAAGTTTCCCTATTTTCTCCATTATAGATATCCATAACTAAATCAATTAATTTTTCCGTTTTATCCGTGCCAAAAACAACGCCTGCAAATTTGTCATCTTCATATATTGGCGAAGCAAAAACTACAATATTTTTTTCTTCGCCAAAGTTATCCACGATACTATCAGAAATATTTGATTTACCATCTTTCGCTCTTTGAAAATATACCTGATTTCCAATATAATCCATTCGACCGTCATCTAAAACCGCATTTCCATCTTCATCACTAATACCGATGTGAACAAATCCAGCATTACCAAATTCCTGCGTAATCTCAGCAATTTTTTGATTCAAATTCATCTTTGAATCTTTGTTAATCTCAAAATCTGAAATCGATCTTAAAATCTCTAATCGTCCAGTCATTTTATTATCAACTGCAACTGCACTATGCTCTGCTACCTCCGTTAAAGATTCCTCGATTTCATCTAGCAATAAGTTTTGGATACTTTTTATAAAAAATGAGCCCATCAATAGCATTGCAACTAAAATACCACTTATCACAGCAATATATTCTACTCGTCTGCGTTTCGTTACGGCCATCGTATTTCTCCAATACTACAAATTTCTTTTTCTTATTTTACCACGTATATTTCATACTGAAAATAATAAGCAGGTGTTGTAAAATAAAATTTTACAACACCTGCTTCCGATTTATCCAGAGTCTGATGCCCCCTATTTTTCTTACCAAGCCGGCTTTATTTATACATTCACAAACCAGCTCGCAATCCAACCTGTAGTCTCTCCACCATCCATCACAACTTTGTACCATCCAAAAGCCTGTTCTTTTACCTTTAACTCATCACCTTTATTAAGCTTCTTAATGGATGGATAATTTGTCCCCGGACCCGTACGTAGATTTACCCGATTTGCGGTAACCGTTCCTTCCATTCCACTTACAGATTGCGATGTTCCTGCTTCTGGCTGAATTGGTTCTACATTTTGTACAAATGGAGGCAATGGAGGCTGCATCTGACAACATTCACTACCCGCACTTTGATTTGCAGTACTGCTCGATTGCGCTAAATCAGCGGCTGACGCCATATTACTCGCACTCATTGAAGCACTCGTACTCGTAGTTGTGCAATCTTCGTCTAAAGATGATAGCACCTTTACATCCATTTGCGTAACCGTTGTTACTCGCGTCCAGAATTTCAAAACAAGTGTCACATGAACTTTACGCGGTTCACATTCGTTAAAATCATAATCAATATATTCCACATTACAGTCTGCAGTGGCCTGCATTCCCGGCATTGCACCTTCAACATCAATATCACGAGTAAATTTAATATGCTTTTTCTCAAAAGCATGCACTGGTTCGTTTGGAAGATCCGCCACATACATGACTTTCACTTCCAACTCACCTCGTACAATAACTTTATTGCATATTACATCAATACTGCTGATTTTTACGTCTTTTACATACACATCAACAACCTGATGAATATCAGGTTTCTGACTTGGCACGATCATATCGCCTTCCACTACTTTTTGACGCATTTCTGCTGCAAGCACCTGTTCTACTTCTATTTTTTCCATCCCGCCTTGCTCAACATTTTCACCCATAGTTTCGCCAGTCTGCGACGTCATTACCCCTACAGCCGTAGCAAAAGTAGCCGTAGTTGTTGACCCTTGCCCCTGCCTAATATTATCGTCCATTTTTCCCCCTCCTTTCTCCATAAGCCAATCTTATCCTTTTGGTTTATTTGGTAATTCTGGTTGCGGTACAGTTCCCGCATTAATTTGAACTTCGCGATCCACAATAACTTTTGCTACCACTTTAAGTACTACCGATACATCAAACTCACGACAAGACATTTCAGTGGATGGACCTGGGAATGGAACTTTCACTTGACAAGGATCCACACATGGTGGTTTTGGTGGTTGGCATGGATTCATTGGCGGACACGGATTCATTGACGGACATGGATTCATTGACGGGCACGGATTCATCGGCGGTTTTGGCGGCTTGCACATATGGTCACAAGGTGGTTTTGGTTTATGAGGTGGTTTTAACGGCATGCATAGTGAATCACAGCTATCTTTGCAGCAACTATCTGCACAACTATCGTCACAACCATGATATTTATATTTATACGCACGCGTCATCATTGGCACATCATAATCTACAAATTCTACAACAACATTTGCATCTGCATCCATACCCTTTCTTGCCCCTGGAATATCAAGATCAACCGTCCATTTACAGTGTTTGAGTTCTACTGCATGCACAGGTTTATCTGGTAAGTTAGCAACATAAATTGCCTTTACCTCATACTCCCCTCTTACAATAACCTTATTCGTAATTACATCAACAGCATTTACTTCAACATTCTTTACAAAAACATCAACAATCTGTTCAACTGCCGGCTTTCCTTCTGGCAACCAAATACGAATATCCATTGCTTTTTGTTTCTCTTTTTCACCAAGTACCTGCCGAACTACAATTGTTTGTGCACCTGCTCTGGTAGCATCTATTAAAGAATCCGGCATATAATGGCGTTTTTTTTCATCGTTCACTCAGCTTCACCCCTTTTAGCTTTTCTATTTATATATATGTGAAAAGCTAAAATTATGTGAAAAAAATGATGTTCGTACAAGAAAAATTTTTCCAATACTTACATCATCTTTTTATCCGACGACGAACGGGGTCATCTATCGAAATAAGCGATTCACACAAAATCAAAGATTTTGCTTCTCTGCTTATAATACCCCCGCCTATTTAGGCGGAAGTAAAGACCTCTTAAGCCCCTGGATTACGTGTCTGGTTTCAGTAGGGGTTAAAACTGCTACTGAAACAGCCATGTTTATCTCTTCTTATTTATATTCACCCAATAAAAGATTTGTTACATACGGAGTCAAGCGCATTTTTATTTTCTCTTGCAAAATTTATTGCCTGCTTCGGGCATTTTGCTATACAACGTCCACATTTTAAACAATCTCGATTTTTCAATCCATCACGATCGCCTTTTGCTTGATAAACCTTAATTTCCAATGGGCATTCATTCGTACAAACTTTACACTCCACACACTCATCACTAACAAAAATCTTTTCAAAAGCATTTGACTTTGTTTTCTTTTTCGGTGAAACCCAGTAAGACAAAGTTCCCATTGGACAAAAGCTACACCATGTTCTAGGGCGGTAAATGATTCCCAAGAAAATCCCAACAACGGTTGTAACAAAAACAATTCGCCAAAAAACTGCGCCCATTTGAGCTAAATCGCCCCACGCATTATCCATCTGAATACCAAATACCATAAAGATAAAAATTACCATAAACATGCGAAACCATTGTCTACGAAATATAGCAGGAATGCTCCGGGCATGTGAAAACTTTCCGATCCATTCATCATAAAAGTTCCCCCTCGGGCAATAATGCCCGCACCAATAACGCCCGCGCTTAACCGCCATGATAACTGGCCCCACCATACAAAACAACGCTAAGAATCCAACGATTGGATAAAAATATCCAACCGCTAAAAATATCAATAAAATTTTATACATACTCACTCATCCTTAAAATAATCTTCTGCATTATCCTATCAAAATCATTGACAGATTACTGTGATTAAATCACTAAACCACGCAATCTTAAATTTAATAGTTATTTTCATCACGAGAAAATAACTCTGTTTTCCCTTCATAAAATTCCTTATAATTGCCCGCGATAGAGTAGACGAAATTGATATAAGCAACTGCCTATTCTTTTGATTAAATAAAACAATTTTACTTATATTCTGCAAAAGAGTACTCTATAACTGTAAACAAAACATCCGTAAATTTTACAGGAAGGAAGTCTTACCATGAAAAAAATACAACATATTCTCGTCCCAATTGATGCCTCCGCACACTCAATAAACGCGCTTGAGCAGGCAATTGGCCTAGCTTAAAATCAATCAAACTTTTCTTTTTATATATTACAAATATTCAAAAGATCTCTGTAGATTCTTATTTACTAAATGAAATTTTAAAATCACATCATCACATGGGAGAAAACATCCTTAAAAATGCCAAAGAAAAAGTTCCTAGCGGAATTGATGCGAAAACATATTTAGAAGAAGGAACTCCATCTACAACAATTGTTAACTTTGCAAAGAAAAACAATGTTGATTTAATTATCATGGGAACGCGCGGATTAGGCAGTATACAAAGCGCATTGCTTGGAAGCGTCAGCCAGGACGTTATCCATTACAATAGATATCTCACCTCTATTTCTACTTAAAATAAAAACGCGACGAATTGTGTTAAAAAGTACAATTCGTCGCGTTTTGTATTTAAATTCTAACTATTTTCTTATGATAAAATAATTTCACATTTAAAGTTTTATATCACCATACTTACTCTTGGACAACTACAGTCTTCCCTTTTTGCTTACTCTGAGGTATCGCAAAACGTTCCGAAAGCGAAAAAATCACTAAAGCCGCCCAAATAAAGCTAAATGCAATCATATGTGTCCAGTTAAAAACCTCTTTAAATAAAAACACCCCGAGGAAAAGTGTAATTGTCGGGCCAATGTATTGTAAGAAGCCCAAGACATTTAGAGGTAAAAGATTTGCCCCCTGTGAAAAAAGAATTAACGGTGTTGCCGTTACAATCCCAGCACCAATTAAGAATAAAGTAAGTGTCCAATTCATACTACCAAAATGACTTGCACCACTCAACCAAAGATACCCTATATAAACTAAGGCTAGGGGCATTACCAATAAGGTTTCCAACGTAATACTCGTAATTGGATCAATCATCATTTTCTTTTTTAATGCCCCATAAGTTGCAAAAGACATTGCCAAGATCACAGAGATCCAGGGTACTTGTCCAAACTGCCACGTCATAATCACAATCCCAATAAAAGCTAAAACGATACTAATTTTTTTCCCCAGAACCAGCTTCTCATGAAATATAACCATTCCCAATAGAACACTCATCAAGGGAGTGATATAATAACCTATACTTGTTTCAATAACATGATCGTGATTCACTGCCCAAATATAAGTCAGCCAATTTACACTAATCAGTAAAGAAGCACTTAGTAATAACTGTTTCCGCTTTTTATCTTTCCAAATCTCTTTACAATCCATGACAAATTTCTTGCCTCTGCGAAAAAGAAAAATAACTGCTAACATAAAAATAAACGACCAACAAATTCGATGCGCCAAAATTTCATAAGCAGAAGCATCCTGTAACAGCTTCCAATATATAGGCAATATTCCCCACATAAAGCAAGCTCCAATGGCTGCTGCCATTCCTATTTGTCTATTTTTTTCTTCCTGCACCTTACATCCCCCAAATATTACTTTGTTTTAGATTTTTTATTATACCATAATAAATTAGTAAACGTTATTCATCTTTTCATAAATTCCTATACAACCATCTGAGCTATGACTACACACTCCGCATTTCACTTATGTTATAATGAAGTCACATTTATATAGTCTATGACTTATCTATAGGAACTTTTTTAGGGGGAACAAAATGAAAAAAATAATGTTTATCTGTCATGGGAATATTTGCCGTTCTCCAATGGCAGAATTCGTGATGAAGGACTTAGTAAAAAAGGCAGGCTGCGAAAAAGATTTTTTTATTGTGTCATCAGCAACTAGCCGAGAAGAAATCGGCAACGATATTCATATCGGCACACAGAAAAAACTTCGTCAAATGCAAATTCATTTTTCATCTAGACAAGCAGTGCAAGTGACAAAAAAAGATTATGCTATGTACGATTACCTTATTGTTATGGATCAGCAAAACTTAAAAAATCTTGAACGAATTATCGGAAAAGATGTCCAGAATAAGGTTCATTTATTACTTTCTTTTGCAAGAGAAGAGCGTAGTATCGCCGATCCATGGTACACTGGAAATTTTGACCGCACCTATGAAGATGTTTTATGTGGATGTCAATCTCTACTTGATCAGCTTCGCCAATTAAAGTAAGCAATTAATCTCAATATAAAAGTTTAAGTTACTCTAAAGCCTAGCCGTTCTTATTTAGAACATAACCGTTTTGAAATTTTACAAGCGAATTATATACAAGATAAAATACGGCTTAAAATAGTCCGTTTAACTATTTTAAGCCGTATTTTTAACCGTATGGGGTTTTCGGCAAACCTAGCCTAAATTTCCCTCTCGTTTCAATTCCGCCTACACCTTGCACTCCTGTTACTGAAGCTGTAATTGCATCACAAACATCCACCGTTCGATTAATTGGTGTAAATGCTACTTTCTCAGCAATGAATACTGGATCATATGCATGGATGAAAATGCGAATCGGGGATGAAGCAAAATTCGCGCCTGCGGCTAAAATTGCCTCAAAATGCGATTGACACGCGCCAGCAAAAATAACTAAATCATCACGATTTGGTTCTACCATTCGCGCTTGCTTTACCGATTCTACAAAGTATGCTGAATGCCGATAATTTTTAATATCTTTTAAATCCTTTTTCCCTCCACCAATCAAGGCATCATGGCCAGTTAAAACTAAAATATCGGGGCGGTATTGCTCCACCAATTTAGCAATATGCAATGGTTGCTTTACTTCTTCAATACACTTTCCGACAGCTTCCATATTTAATTGTTTATAAGTTTTTAAACACATCCTTAAGTATTCCTCATCGCCATCGATATGCAATACTCGCCCCGGAATCTCAAAAAAACTTACTTTTTTCTCTGATCCGCGGAAAAGAGAATTTTTTCTTCTCTCGCCTTTTCTTCTATCAAAAGCTCTTTCTAATCCTGATTGCTGAATTTTTTCCATATTTACAACTTCATTACGCAGATTTTCTGCACTAATTTGTTCTAAATCATGAATCGGTGCATCGGCAACCAGACGCATATGCATGCCTTTTAGTACACATTTATCTTTATCATTTTCATCACGATTAATATCTATTACTTTAAAAATAATATCTTTATCATGCGATTTTCTAACAACTAAATCCCCCACATTTATTACCGCCACACTCCGCACCCCCTCGTTACTACATTCTATGCAAAGGGCGAATCTTTGGTACTCATCATTTATATTCTTCCATTTGTAGCAACTGAGTTAACGTATCCATATACTGTTACGAGTCAGTTACTGTGATTAACGAGGTGAAATACTATGATTTGTGCCATTGTCCCAGCAAAAAATGAGTCTGGGCGAATTATGACAGTATTGCAAAATCTGGCATTACTGCCGATTGATCATATTATTCTCATTACAAACGGCTGTCGTGATTCTACCGTTTATCAATCTTTACAGCTAAGAATTCCTAAGCTTCAACTTATCTATTTTTATGAACCTCTTGGCATCGATGTTCCACGATCTATTGGTGCTAAAGTCGCCCAATCCTTAGGAAGCGATGTTGTTGTTTTTGTTGATGGTGACATGGTTGGCACGTTTGGGAAAAATTTAATAGAACTAATCGATGCAGTTTTAGTAGATAAAGTGGATATGGCATTAACGAATTGCTATCCATTGCCGCCTAGACATATTGAAAAATGCAATCCCACTTTTAAATGGCGCTCTCTTCTAAATCAGACATTAAATTTAGAAAATAAAATTCAATTATCCAATCCAGCACATGGTCCACATGCCATTTCAAAAAAACTACTAAATACAATATCTCTACAAGAATTTGCAATTCCACCAGTCACTCTATCCTTGGCAAAAATACACAATCTAAAAATAGCCATTGGCACAACAATCCCCCATTATATTCTTGGTTCATCTGTCAAAGGATCCGTCCACGCCAACAAGATTATTGATACAATCGTAGGTGATTGTATAGAAGCAATTACCGTCTACGAAGGAAAGCCACGCAACCGCCAATGGCAAAATAAATCCTATGTTGGCTATCATGCTGAGCGCCGTTTTGATATTCTTGATGAATTTTTAACTCCCGTTTAAGTAAAATGACACAGGAGGAACAAACTTGTTCTTCCTGTGTCATTTTACTTTTTCATCAACGATCTTTTTCTATTTTCAAACCACATTCCTGCATAAGCTTTTTTGCTTCTACATATTGAGCAATTCCCATAGCTACTTTTTTTGCATCCTTCATCGCCCTCACTACAGTTGCCGGCCCGTGCACTACGTCACCACCAGAAAAAACTCCATGTAGCGTTGTCATTCCATAAGGGCGCGATCTAGTTTTTACAAAGCCCCCCTCATCTACTTCAATCCCTTTCGTCGTTGATATAATCCGAGCAGCTGGTCGTTGACCGATCGCAATCACAATCTTATCCGCCTTAATGAAATCATGCACACCCGTACCAGTTAATTTTGCATTTTCATCAAAATGCAAAATTTCACATTGCAATCCACGTACTTTAATTGAACCTAAAAATTTCGTTGGCTGGCGAAGTGATCTAAACTTTACGCCTTCCGCTTTTGCGGCTTCTACTTCAGACTCTAGTGCCGCCACTTTATCTTCTGCTTCACGACAAACTACAGTAACACTCGCAGCACCTTCACGTATTGCACTTCGCCCCGCATCCATCGCAACATTACCAGCTCCAATAATCACAACATCATCACCGGACTTTATCGGAACCTCACTTTGATCTACGCTTCCTTGTGTAGCCAAAGAAACCATTTGCAATAAATAAGTTGCCTCTAAAACGCCTACAAGATTCTTTCCATCAATATCTAACGATTTTGCAACTGAATTTCCCGTTGCAATGAATATTGCATCAAAATTTTGTGCAAAAATATCTTGCAACGTCAAATCTTGCCCAACCATAATGTTATTAATAAACTCTACACCTAATCTACGAATTCTTTTTATTTCTCGCCTTACTACTTCCTTTGCCAAGCGGAATTCTGGGATTCCATACATTAAAACCCCACCAGGCTCTTCTTGAGCATCAAAAACTGTAATCTTATAACCTTTTTTCGCCAAATCACCGGCAACAGTAAGCCCAGCTGGTCCAGATCCAATAATCGCAACTTTACCTTTAGTATCTACAGGCTTAGGTGGTGGCGTTAGCTCGAAATCTGCATCCACGTCTGCAATAAAACGTTCCAACTTACCAATCTTAATACCTTCACCTTTTCGATTTAATATGCAAGCACCTTCACATTGCTTTTCGTGTGGACAAACTCTTCCGCACACTGCTGGCAAATTACTTCGCCTCGCGATTACAGCGCTGGCCTCGCCAATATTTCCATTTGCTAACTCCTTAATAAATTCAGGAATTTCATTTTCAATTGGACATCCAGTACGACAGAGTGGTTTTGCACAGTTTAGACAACGTTTTGCTTCATGAATTGCTTCTCTTAATGTAAATCCCCTTGGGTCGTGTGTTTCCATAATCTCATCTGAATAAAAATCACTATCCATACGATATTCCCCGCTTCCCAATACTATCATATCCATTGCGATGATTCTTAATCGCCGTTTAAACTATCTTTTTATTATATCATTCTCTATATAAAAATACATCTTTTCCCAATAAGTTAAAAAATGAACTTATTTATCACTGACTAAACTTTACTTAACGAGATTTATTCTATATGATATAAAAATAAATCGAAAATATAGGAGTTGATCTATTTATGACAAATGAAGAATTTCATGAACTCGTTCATCTCGTAATTGACAGTCCTGCAAATCCACCACATTCACTATTTGACGGCGGAATGGATAACTGGCACGCAAGAGCGAGGCTTGCTCATTTTTTAGCAATGCCCCAATTTGATAAGCAAGCAACAGCGATAGAGTTATTTAAGTCTATTGTCGAAGCGGAAGTAGATGAGGAAAACCGAGAAGCAGTAGAAGAAAAAGTTTTTGCGCTGCAACGCTTAAGTTCCTGTTTGCGCGAACAAAAAGATAAGCTGGATGACGCACTCTACTATATCAATATAGCAATTGAATTAGCCGAAAGCACGGATTTCCTTTATAAATACGTTCTGCGTGGTGAACTTTGGGCAGATCGCTGGATTACACTTCACCAAATGCAGCGTACAAATATAGCTTTAGCTGAAGCTGATGAAAAAATTGAAATATATGAATCTATTCCAGTTCATCAAAACAGTTATCTATATCATGCATATCGCTTCAAAGCTCAAATTGCGGCACATAGCTCTACAGCTCTAATTATGAAAGACTATATGCATAAAGCCTTATCCTTTATGGAAATAAAAGAAGAATATAAAGAAGCTCTTGAAGTTGCTTTTTCCGCCGATCATGATAATGCACCTTGGATTTTAAGCGAAATTGATAAAGCAACACCACCACTTGATTCTATTGCTTGGGATATATAAAAAGGACAGCGATCTAAATCGCTGTCCTTTTTATCCTACTTTATTCTTTTGGGAGAACTTCTTTTATCCGTGAAAATACCAATTCTGCATTTTTCCAAAAAACCAGCTCATGATACTCTACCGGAATAATCCGCCAAATCAATGAAATATAAGCCTTCATTGATACTAGCGGCCAATCAGAGCCATAGATAAACTTCTCATAGTTTCCCAAATAAGTCATCCACATCTTCATATGATTTACATAATCTTCATAATGCTGCATAAACCAATTCACATTAAATATACCTTCTGCAAGACCCGATAAATCTACATAGACATTTTCATTTTTTCGCGCAACTTCTGTTGCATCAGCAATCCACGGATTTCCATAATGCGCCATAACAAAACGAACTCGTGGAAAATTTACTGCTACTTCATCCACAGTAAGCGGATGCGCATACTTAAGCAATGCTTTTGAATTCGCTGTATCTCCTGTATGAATAACAACCGGAACGTCATGGGCTTCTGCCATCTCATAAAACGGATGATAAATTTCATCATTTACATAAAAATGCTGATATCCTGCATATACTTTAATGCCAACTGTAGTTTTCTCATTCAGCATCCGCTCAAAAGCATCTAACGTATCATTCAAAGTCTCCTTGCGAATTGCCGCTGTATCTATCCCTAAACATTGTACCAAAAACGGAGGTAACCCTTCCTTTCCAAGCGTGAGCGGTTTACTTATCCCGTCTGCAGGGTCTTTCCCATCGACGCCCATTCCAATCCCCAATACAATATTACTTTGCTGAAAAATCATTTCTAAATGTTCCAATGTAACTATATGTTCAGAATTTTTCGCCGCGTTTACAAAATGCTCACTATTTGAAAAATGGATATGTGAATCAATAATTTTCATTCGTACATTTACCTCCTTGTAAATTAGGTATCAATTCTTTTGCCGCTACTTAAAAAAGGTTTACTCTCTAACCTATTCAAAAGTTCGTCTAACTGTATTTCAACTTATTTTTAACGTTTACCGATTTTCATTACAGTGATTTTCCCATTTATAATCATACCATACAATATACTCGACGGTAAATCTAACATTTCTGAAACTGCATCTACGTTATATGCTCTTTTTCTCATAGAGGTGCTAGGCTGATTTTTTCGCCTTCTGCTACTATTATGTCTATTGAATGTATATTTTGAAAAATACCCATACAAAGCAAAAAGGGATTATATGGAACGACGGCGAAACAATGATAATGAAGCATATAGAAACACAGTTTAGCATAGAAAATCATTAAAACCAAAAGAATTTAATAAGGAGATGTTTACAATGAAAAAGTTAAGAGTATGTCATGTTCCACCAACAGCATGTAACCCATTTATTATTGATGTCGCTAATTTGAAAGAAGCAAAAAAAATTATGGATACATTAGCAGAATATGATAAATTTCAATATGAAAACAATTTACCCCAAAATTCCTCCAGCACATCCACCTTAGAGGAATACAGTGAATGTGAAAAAAAATGGATTGACTGGTGCGACGAGGAATCAGGTATAGATCACATTGAGGAATATTTTAAATACTTAGAACACAAACATGACTAGGATTATTCCTAGTCTTTTCTTCGCATAAAAATAAGTGTCATAGAATCAACCTAGTTATGATTCTCGACGGTATTATGGGATGATATCTAAAACCATGTCTTCCTCTACATATTATCAATGATAAATAACCATACTTTGTTTAACTCATATTGGATAATAAAAGCAAGGGCTGTTGTAGTCGCGAAAAATATTCGCTACTGCAACAGCCCTATTTTTACCCTTTAATCGCATTTGCAATTGCAGCAAACTCTTCAAGCGACAATGTTTCCCCGCGCCGATTTCCATCAATACCAGATACCTCTAGTGCATTTTTTACTACTTCCACACCAAGTCCCATTGTCTTTAATGCATTATTTAAGGTTTTGCGCCGCTGTGAAAAACCAGCTTTCACCGTACGGAAAAACATTTTTTCATTGACAACATCTACAGCTGGTTTTTCCCTCACATCACAACAAATGACCACCGAATCCACCGCCGGTGACGGGATAAAAGATTTTGGCGGAACATCCAGAATAATTTTCGGCTCCGTATAATATTGTACAGCAACAGATAATGCACCATAATCTTTTGTCCCGGGCTTTGCCACCATGCGCTCTGCTACTTCCTTTTGTACCATTGTAACTAATTTTTTTACCGGTAAATGTTGCTCTAACAGTGCCATAATAATTGGTGTCGTAATATAATATGGTAGATTAGCTACGACCTTAAAGCTCTCACTTTTAACGATTTCACGAATGTTTACTTTTAAAATATCCCCATGCACAATGCGTACATTCTCATATCCTTCTAACGTCTTTGCCAAAACATCTGGCAATCGGCTATCTAATTCAACAGCAACCACATTTGCTTTTGCCTCTGCTAATCCTTGCGTAAGCGTTCCAATACCTGGGCCAACCTCTAAAACTGTTTCCCCCTCTTGAATATCGGCTGCTGCCACAATTCCCTGAACAATCCCTTCATCAATAAGAAAGTTCTGTCCTAATTTTCTACTCATATGAATATCAAATGTTTTTAAAATATGACGCGTTACCTCGCGTTTTGCAATTATCGGCTGAATCATTCAGTCACATTCTCCTCTGCATTTTGTTTTAATATTTGTATTGCTTGTTCAAACTCCATTCTCGTTACTCCATAATGATTTAATCGATTTAAAAATGTTTTAGCGTTAGCGAATCCAATTCCTAAAATTGCACCAAGATCTGCCCGCCTTATCGATGCGGAGGGACTCCCGCTCAAGCCATTTAACACTAAATCTTGGCTTGTAAAAGCCTTTGTCGGTGTCCATTCTAAATACCGCACTTTATCCAAAGCTTTTTTTATTGCTTCCGGCGACGCCTGCTCAATTCCCACATCATCATTTGCTGTCGCATCGCATTTAGGAACAAACGCATGCTTCGCCTCCGGAAAACGTTCACTCAAATACTTACGAATCCTTTCCCCCGCCCCATCTGGATCCGTAAGGATGATTATTCCACGTTTTTCATATGCACGACGAATATTTTCTATCATAGAAGGTTTTAACGTAAAACCGCCTGTAATTAAACAATCTGCCTCAACCGCTCGATTCACCGCAATTACATCTTGTTTGCCTTCTACTACAATCACTTCTTTTACCATTTTCATTCCTACTTTATTTTAAATTATTATTTATATTATACCGCGATTTTATGAAATTTACGAATCTTTGCTGCATATAATCAAAATAAAGCAAGGCTGCCCAGAGAAAGTAAACTTTCTTTAAAACACCCTTGCACGTTCGGATGAAAAAAACTATCGCAAAATAACCTTTCACGATAGTTTCTCTCTTATATTATTAATCTAAAATATAGACTTTTACAGTTCTTCTACCAAACTGCATTGCTTCACCATAGTCCTCTACACAAAGGTCTATAATATTTCCTTGAATCGCTCCACCGGTATCAGCAGCAAGCGCCATTCCATAGCCTGGTATGTAGAGTCTAGTTCCTAATGGAATTACTTTTGGATCTACAGCAACAATTCCGCGCCTTGCGGCCATTCCAGTTGCAGTTATCCCAGCTCCATTCCCATCCGTTGGGAGGTAGGCAGTCGCTTCCATATGCGCTACTTTTCTAAATCTCATTGTACCACGTGATGTATCTATCGTATCACGTGTACCAACCTTTACAATTTCAGATTTAGCAGGCTTTATGATTTTTTCATTCGTCACGGTTTCAGATGCTTGCTGACCATCGTGATACTCGATCTTCACAGTCACAAGTTTTTCACCGTTTTCACCTTCAGTAATCACTTCTTCATTTCCGGTTTCCATTGTTGGATCCGGTTGACGGATTACTTCATAACTAATTTGTTCTTCACGTTCAATTATTTTTTCTGTTACATCCACTACGTTTATTTCAAGATTTTCTGTAATTTTCGAGTCTACCTGCGGAACTGACTTTGTTGTATCAGCCGCAATACCTAATTCGGCGAGTAATTCGCCCACAGTTGGTTTTCCAGTCATATAAGAAGTGCTTGTACCTTTGTAGGTAACTGTAACGGGCACTGCCCGATACACGAAAATTGTCGTATTTTTTTCTAAAGTTTGAGTCGATAATCTGTATTCATCATTTGGTCCTAAAATAACGCCTGCCTGTTTTAAAATCTGTGAAGGATCAGATCTTAACGTACTTACTTTAATCATTTTACCATCTGCATCAATTTGAACATCTTTTTGTCCATAAATGAAACCTGTTGTCAGTAAAACGACGAGCAATAAAACACTAATAAAGCTGTTTTTTTTGTACAAGAATCTTTCTTTTTTACTCACTCAATTCCCCCTTTTGAAGAACTTGTGCATTATACCACGTAAAATTACCATTGTCAAATAATTCCCTAAAATTTTTCTTTATTAAATTTTTCCTCCATATCTAAATCTTATGCAAATAAGATAAAAATTATGCATAAAAAAGGAGCTGTTTTCCAATTGGTTTCTGCATTATCGTTAATATTTCAATAAATTATATTTTCAAGTACAATAAACACTAAAGATTTTCTTATTTAGTCTCCAAGAAAAATAGTGCTAAAACGCATTTGGTTTTTTATGGAATAAGTCTTAATCCTTCTACAGAAGCACTCGCACTTCCACCATTTGCCCCTTTAGCATCTAATGTTAGAATTATGTATCCGCCAGACATATCTTCTTTTTTAATTCTATAAAGCGTTCTAACCCCATTTTTAGTCGGTGTAATGGAATTTATCGTTTTTTTCAATGCGATTCCACCTTGCCTAATAAAAGTTACACTTTGATTAGGATACCCTTTGAACTCAACCATAATATCTACATATTCTCCATCTAGTTCGGTAGGACAAATTACTTTATTTCGATTGTTCGGATATAAATATTCATTTCCCCCTACCGCTAAGTAAACAAATCTAGCACCAGTTAGAATTGGGGCAGGTCCTGCATTTACAATAGAACCTAAATCTAAATTAAGTATGCATAGCGTTAATAATCCTAAAAATATGCGTGTTAAGAAATCTGGCAATTTCATTTAATCCCCCCTTATGCTTTAAAAATAATTTTTATATTTTTTTAGGATTTCATTTGTAAATTTTCTTTCATCTTAGTACATCTTTTTTTAGAAAGCAATGGTCATTTTATCCGTTGATTAGCCTTACCCAAACTTTGGCTTTTAGGCGAAAATAAAAACCTTATAACGCTGAATAAATTTCAAACGGAGTTAATCTTTCCCCAAATCAAATCTTGCTTATCGAATTCAGTAGCAGGTTATAAAAAATGATCGGAAAGAGAATCTCTTTCCGATCATTTTTTGTAATTATATTAACATAACTGATTTTTCTATAGTTTGATTTGAAATAAATCACATACATTTTGCGTCGTTGCTTTCGCAATCTCTTCAATAGAAACCCCCCGCAAACCAGCAATATGCTCTGCAACAAAGCGAACATAGGCTGGCTCATTACGCTTACCGCGAAATGGTACAGGTGTGAGATATGGACTATCCGTTTCAATAAGCAAACGTTCTAATGGAATCTTTTTCATAATTTCCGGTAGTTTTGCTGCATTTTTAAATGTTACTGGTCCATCGCAACCGATATACCAGCCCATTTTGATCAGCTCTGCTGCCATTTCCATACTGCCGGCAAAACAATGGACTACCCCTATCAACCCTTTTCCTTCACGTTTTAAAATCTCCATCGTTTCGCCATGTGCATCACGATCATGAATCACTATTGGCATATGCGTTTGCCGAGCAACATCAAGTTGTCTGATAAAAACTTCTCTTTGTAGCTCTCGCGGAGATAGGTCATAGTAATAATCCAGCCCAATCTCACCAATTGCCACAACTTTATCTAACCTTGTCCACTGCGCCAGTTGGTCATAGTCAGATACTATAACCTTCTTTGCATCGTGAGGATGCACTCCAACCGTTGCATAAATCATATCATACTGCTGCGTCAGCCCAATTGACCGCGCCGAAGACTCCATATCTGCACCAATATTCACAATATGCGTTACACCATTTTCTTTCGCCCGCGCAATGACCTCTGCACGGTCATCAGTAAATTTTTCATCATCAAGATGAGCATGAGAATCAAAAAACATTTTACTTCACCTTACTACCCACTGGCATATCTACTTCAATTACTTTTAATTTATCATCTATTGATGCTGCAAGAACCATTCCTTTTGAAACAACACCACGAATTTTTGCCGGTTTTAAATTAATCACCATAACAACATTCTTACCAATTAATTCTTCCGGCGTATAGTGCTCAGCAATTCCAGAAATAATTGTTCGTTGTTCATCGCCCAAATCTACGGTAAGCATTAACAATCGATCAGCTTTTTTAACTTTTTCTGCTGCCAATACTTTCACTACACGCAAATGTACTTTACTAAAATCCTCAATGCTAATTTCTTCAGTTACAGCCGGTTCAACAACTACTTTTTCATTCACTGCTGGCTTCACTTCTACCTTTTGAGTTTTTTCTTCTTTTTCTTCTTCAATCCTTGGGAAAAGTTGCTCAGGTTTATTTACTTTCGTACCTACAGGCGTTTTGCCCCAAGATTTTATATCCGCGAATTGAACCTCATCAAATGCTTGAGCAATGCCCAATTGATTCCATATTTTTTCTGCAGTTATCGGCATAAATGGAGCAATTAGCACACTAATTACGCGCAAGCTTTCTACCAAATTATACATCACCGTATTTAAGCGAGATTTTTTTTCTGGATCTTTTGCAAGCGCCCATGGCATCGTTTCATCAATATATTTATTAGTACGGCTAATAAACGCCCATACCAATTTAATCGTTGGGCTAATATCCATTTTATCCATTAACATTTCATATTCAGATACGGTTTTTTTCGCTAAATCAATGAGAGATCCGTCTACTTCATCTGCTTGACCAGGCTCAAGAACAATTCCATCATTAAATCGTGCTACCATGCTAAGTGTACGGTGCAATAAATTTCCTAAATCATTTGCAAGGTCAGAATTAATCCTTTGAATCAATGCATCACGCGAGAAATTGCCATCCATACCAAGGTTTATTTCTCTAAGCAAGAAATAACGAATCGCATCTGCACCAAACTCTTCAATCAATCCAACCGGATCGATAACATTTCCTTTAGATTTTGACATTTTATCGCCTTCTACGATTAACCAACCATGTCCATACACCTTTTTCGGCAATTCAATATCAAGAGCCATTAGAATAATTGGCCAAATAATCGAATGGAAACGAACGATTTCCTTTCCCACTAAATGCAAATCTGCCGGCCAATATTTCTTGAACTTTTCTTCATCTGATAAATAGCCCGCTGCTGTTAAATAGTTGCTAAGTGCATCAAACCATACATAAATAACATGTTTTCCATCAATTGGTACGGGAATTCCCCAGTCAAAAGTTGTACGGGAGATACAAAGATCCTCTAACCCGCCTTTGATGAAGTTAATCATTTCATTACGGCGTGATACCGGTTGAATAAAATCCGGATTATCTTCAATAAATTTTAATAGACGCTCCTGATATTTTGACATACGGAAGAAATAACTTTCTTCCTGAACTGTTTCTACTGGACGACCGCAATCTGGGCATTTTCCATCTACCAATTGACGTTCTAACCAAAACGTTTCACATGGAGTACAATAAAGCCCTTCATATGTACTTTTGTAGATATCGCCTTTTTCATAAATCTTTTTAAAAATTTCTTGTACAACTTTATGATGACGCTCCTCGGTTGTACGAATAAAATCATCATTTGAAATATTCAATCTTACCCACAAATCTTGGAACCCTGCTACAATTTTATCTACATATTGTAATGGCGTAATATTTTGTTCTGCCGCTTTACGTTGAATTTTTTGCCCATGCTCATCGGAACCAGTCAAAAATAATACATCATACCCGCATAAACGCTTATATCTTGCTACAGAGTCTGCAATTGTCGTACAATACGCATGCCCAATATGCAATTTATCACTTGGATAATAAATAGGTGTTGTTATATAAAATGATTTCTTTTCCATAAATGTTAAACCCCTTTCATCGCACTATTCATTTTATCATGTCGGAATTAAAATGACGAATTTTTTTAAAAAATTTATTAAAATTTTTATTCATTTTATTCCTACCATAACTATACAAAATTTACAAAATTTCCATATTTATTCGATAACTAACTCGTTCTAGACTCCTACCTTCTATAATTAGGAATTATACCTCCAGGCTAATCTCCTAGATGAGGGCGACTAAATTCCCAATAGAATAAAAACATAATTTAATCAAGTCTTACTCTATTAAATTATGTTTTTATGTTTGGAGAAGAAAGTCGTTTTTCCGCTTAAATTATAGCCAAAAATTTTTCCGACTGGCAATTCAGATTCATTCTTTTCGAGTAATTATAATACATTTATCTGAAATTAATTACACTTTCGACAAAATTCTACATATTAATGTCGTTAATTTACAAATATTTCCCCTATAAATAAGAAAATAGAGAATTTATTTGTTTTTTTTGGGAAAAACAGGGTTGACAACAAATGTAATGTCTGGTACTATTTATTTAGACAGAAATTGTCGAATGTTGTTGAATGTAAAGGAGAGAATATATGATGAAATCAACTGGTATTGTACGTAAAGTAGACGAACTTGGAAGAGTGGTTATTCCTATCGAGTTACGCCGTACACTTGCTATTGAAGAAAAAGACGCTTTAGAAATTTATGTAGATCAAGACCGCATTATACTTCGCAAATATGAACCATCTTGCGCATGTGTTTTCTGTGGTAATGCAGATAAAGTTACAAAATTCAAAGGAAAAAACATTTGCTCTGAGTGCTTAGAAGCAATGGCTCAACCTTCCATGTAATTCCCCCACTACATATTTCAAAAAGTACCCGAAAGATTGGCTTATACCCGCCAATTTTCAGGGTACTTTTTTATTTTCCCAATAAAGCCTGATATACATCCCGCTTTGAAACTTTATACTTTACTGCCACCTCTTTCATCGCCGTTTTCTTATCTACACCTTGTTTTATTAATTGCTCTACAGCATCCTGTAAGGAAATCTCTCCGGTTAATTGTTCAAAATCTTCTTCGTCTTTAGTATTGCCCTCAATAATTAAAGTAAATTCACCGCGAGGCTGATTATTTTGAAAATGTTCTTGTAAAGAAGAAAGTGTTCCTCGCACGAATTCCTCAAATTTCTTCGTCAATTCCCGACATGCAACCGCTTTTCGCTCTCCTAAAACAGTAATACATTCTTTTAGCGTATCTTTTAATCGATGTGGTGATTCATAAAATAACAATGTTGCTTTTGATGATACAATAGACTCTAATACTTCCCGCCGCTTTCTACTCGTCTTCGGTAAAAAACCAACGAATAAAAAACTTGTCGTATCAAGCCCAGAACAAATAAGTCCGGACAATGCTGCATTTGCTCCCGGGAGCGGCATTACAATAATGCCCTCTTCAATTGCAAGCTGTGCTAAGTGACTGCCTGGATCTGCAATCCCCGGTAATCCAGCATCACTTACCACCGCGATATTTTTCCCCTCCAGGAGCATTGAAATTAATTCCGGTCCTCGTTCGAATTTATTATGCTCATGATAACTAATTAGCGGTGTATGCAAATCAAAATGTGTTAATAACTTTCTCGTATGACGCGTATCCTCCGCAGCAATAAAGTCCACTTCCCCTAATACTCTAACTGCTCGAAACGTCATATCTTCTAAATTACCTATCGGGGTAGCACATAAGTATAAAATTCCAGCCATTTGACTCTCCTATTTTCTAATCAAAATATATTTGCAATACAAAAAGAGAATGTCGCAAAATCAAACGCTGACATTCTCTTTGTCTTTTAATGTTTAACATACCATCTTCGCAAGACAAAGCATACTTGCATCTTCATTATAGTATGTCCATTTTTATTTGTAAATTATCTCGCGTAATATTCCATAATGTCTTTATGATAAGAACCATCTTCATTATAAATCGTAAACGGTTTTTCTACTATTAGTCCAGACCTAGCACCAACAACTCCCTCGATGAGAACCAAAACAGGCATCTTCCCCATTTTGCTATGCACAAATTGTAAACGTTTAGGCTCAATCCCCACCGAATGCATTACGACAATAATCTCAGCTAAACGTTCCGGTAAATGAACCATTGCAAAGCGACCACGCATATTTAATAAATATCTCGCAGTCATTACTACATCTTCAAGCGTTGCAGACACCTCATGACGTGCTATAGCAACCGCATCAAGTTCACTGATTTTCCCCTGCTTAACGGGACGATACGGTGGATTTGCCACAACTAAATCAAATATGCTGGCTTGAAACAAATTTCGAATTTCACGTAAATCCCACTGCACAATTTTAATTTTGTCTTCCAATTGATTGTATTTAACGCTACGCTTGGCTAAATCAGCCATCACAGCGTTAATTTCTATTCCCGTAATATTGTCTGCACCACGTGTTGTTAATAGTAGCGGAATAACGCCTGTACCCGTCCCTAAGTCTAGTACACGTGACTTTTTCTTCAAGTGCGCAAAATGTGATAATAATACTGCATCTACAGAGAAACGAAATTGATCTTTATGTTGAATTACCTTTAACCCATCAATTTGCAAATCATCTAAGCGTTCGCCATCTGCTAACAGAAAATCAGTCCTTTTCAACGACATCTTCCCACGAAGTTACAATTGTTTTATTATCATCAAGTAAAATCGTCGCTGTTTTTCGTTGATTGTTCACAGAAATTACTTTACCTTCACCATCTATCGTAATGACTCTACTACCTTGTTTCGGCGCAACAATTTTTTTGCAAGAACATGAACAATAACAATCATTTTCATATTTCAAGCAGCACATCAGACGGCCACAAATACCTGAAATTTTTGTCGGGTTTAACGATAAATTCTGCTCTTTTGCCATTCGAATAGATACTGGTTCAAAATCTCCAAGAAACGTAGCACAACAAAGCGGACGACCACAACAGCCAATACCGCCCATCAATTTTGCTTCATCACGAACGCCAATTTGTCTGAGTTCAATTCTCGTTCTAAACACTGCTGCTAAATCCTTAACAAGATCTCTAAAGTCAATTCTTCCATCAGCAGTAAAATAGAAAATAATTTTGTTTACATCAAACGTATACTCTACATCAATTAATTTCATTGGCAAATTATGAGCAGCAATTTTCTTTTCACAAATTGCAAAGCCCTCTTTTTCCTTGCGCCTGTTTTCTTCTACTTTTGCCAAGTCAGCCTCTGTAGCTTTTCGTTGTACTGTTTTTAATGGTAAAACCAATTGGTCTTCTTCCACCTCACGCGGTCCGATAACAACTTGACCATATTCCACTCCGCGTGCAGTTTCAACGATGACATCGTCCATTTCTAAAATGTTTAGCTCACCAGGATCAAAATAATATATTTTACCCGCTTTTTTAAAGCGTACACCAACTACCGTTTGCACATGCAGCCTCCTTATAAATCTCTTAATTTTAATAGAAATGATTCCATTGCAAGTCTAGCATTTGCATTCGACTTTAATGACATACGCACTTTACTAAGTAGTTGCAACGCCGCCAAAAGCCGTCTTGTTGACCATGCATCACTTTTATTATTTAAGATTTCTTTCATATCTATGTTATATATTAATTCACCATTACACTCTTCATGCAATACCAGCATATCACGCCATAACATACTGAGATATTCTAACACCTCTAATAAGCGATTGCGCTCCAATTCACTTAAAGCCGTACTCACTCGCCAAATATCATCCAGATCTATACAATCAAGAACTTCTATAGCCTGCTTACGAAGCTGCAGTCCATTTTTTTCCCAAAGTTCTAATGCTTTTCCTATGCTCCCATCTGATAATCGGGCGAGAATATCTACTTTATCCTTATCAATGCCTTTAGACAATAAAGCTTGTGCTAATACAGAAACTTTTAATGGCTGAAAATTAAATACTTGACATCTGGATAAAATCGTATCCAACAAGCTCTGACGACTATGTGCAAGTAGAATGAAAATAACATCACCTTGCGGTTCTTCCAACGTCTTTAATAAACTATTCGCTGACTGCACCGTCATTAATTCTGCTTTATCAATAATGACAATCCGTTTATCAGCTAAATACGGACTTAAAGAAATTTCACCTTGCAACTGACGAATTTGCTCAATTTTTATACTATTGCCCTCTGGGGATAAAGAGAAAAAGTCCGGATGTTGATTGCTGAAAAACTGCCGACAAGAAAAGCATTCTCCGCAAGGGGTTCCATTTTGCTTTTCACAAAAAAGTGACGCCGCCATAATTCTCGCAACCAATTGTTTTCCAATTCCCTCCGACCCAATGAATAAAACTGCGTGAGGCATTCGCCCCTGCTTCATTATCGTTTTTAACTCAGCAATTACATCTTCGTGCCCGATTACATCATGCCAATTCATTTTCAGCACCATCACATATATAAATCGACAAGCATACCACGAATTGCATCTTGCTTAGCTACGATAGATAAATTTGTAGCTTGTCCAGTCCGAATATCCTCTGTCATACTCTCTAAAACAGAATCTACTTTTTTTATCGTCGTATACACCTTTTGTCTGCCTTGCCTATCCCATCCAGTCTGCGAATTAATCGTATACATTCTCGATACAGCTTCGCCAACAAAAGTTTTTACTAAATCACGATATGATTTTAATTCCGAATAAGTCGGTGTTTGCGTCAGTTTAGCTCCTTGCTTATCGATCTTTTCAAGCAGTTCATTCAAACGCTCTAAAGAGATCTCATCTTGGCTATGCGTAAGTTCAGATGAAAATGGACTCGTTTTTTTCCCTATCTTAGAGTTCGCATCATGTTCACCAACAGGAAATGAACTTCGCGCCCCCATATTACCAACTTTCATTCTAATCCACCTTCCAGAAACTTTGATAGATATACCTACTTTAAATTATAATTCCTTTATTTAAAATAAGCAATCAATCTTATTACCTAACCTATTCTCTTTTCCTAAAAAATCCTTTTATATAATACAAAATTTAATGCAGAACATTTTTTCTCCCATCTGCATCCTAATAGATAAAAAAGATGCAATCAAATTGCATCTTTTACTCAAGTGAACTATTTGCTTTTTAGCTCTTCTAAAATAAATGCTTTCATCCGCTTCATACATTCTCTCAAATCATGGTTTTCAAAACGTTCATCAATCCCACATCTCACAAGCTTTGCATTACTAAAGTCTGCACTATCTGCTAAAAAACGTCGACATACCTCTTCATAATTTGGATTTTCCTGCTGTCGTTCACGGGATAATGCACGCTCTAATCGAACTCCATCATCTATATGTAGATATAATGGAACAATCGCTCTTTTCCCAAAGAATTCTTGAAGACTTTGATATACCTCTAGTGTTCCTATCATGAGATAACTATATTTTTTTAAATCAAACTGCCCATCATCGACTGTACAATAAATCCAGTCTCCATCTACCGTATGGTAAATGCGCTTCTCTATTAAACATCCGCTCTTTTCATATGATTGCACTCTTTCCTCATTGATAAAATAATATTCTTTTCCTTCAACTTCATGATTTCTTTTAGGGCGTGTTGTATACGTGACAACAGGTTTTAATTCCATATTCAATTCGTTCAATATTTTTTTAAATATCGTATCTTTTCCCGAACTGCTTTTTCCCATCAAACAAAATATCTTTCCCACCGTCACACCACCTTAAAAAATAAACAATGCTCTTTCCGTATGTGTTTTAACTCCCACTGAAATCAGATCCGTTAGCCATCGGATAAATTATTCAGCAACAACCTGAATTGTCGTAAGCGATGCATCATTAGGACCCACTACCTTTAATCCACTCTGCTGCATCATTTTACAATAGTCTATTAACTCCTGCGTAATCACTTCGCCTGGACATATCAGTGGAATACCCGGTGGATAAAAAGTAATCATTTCCCCACAAATACATCCAGCTGATTCGTGAAATTGCATTTCTCTCTTCACTGCAAATAATGCTTGACGAGGTGATTGTTTTGTTAAAATTTTATACGGATAAATCACACAGGCTAAAGCATTTATTGGGGTAGAATTTTGTTTTACCTCTTCAGCCAGCTTACGCAATGCCACTAATAATGTTTCTGCTTCTCTTTGCCCATCCGCATAGGAAAGAATAAATAAAATATTGTATAAATCAGATAATTCCACTTGGATTTTATATTTGCAGCGTAAAATTTTTTCAGCCTCTGCCCCTGTCATATAGAGTCCCTTAACCGTGACAGTCAGCTTCGTAATATCAAGTGCATATGCGCCCTGCGCACCTAGTTTTTCTTCTCCAAAGCAATAAAGTCCCTCAATTTTATTGATTTCATTTCTAAGCCAAATGGATAAATCAACCGCTCGCTTTAATAAAGCTTTTCCTTCAACCGCCATTTGCCGCCGTGCTACATCCAAAGATGCTAAAAGTAAATAATTAGGGCTCGTCGATTGAACTAAACTAATCATCGTCTTCAATTTTTGCACATCAATACGATGATGGCGTGCATGAAGCATTGAGCATTGTGTCATAGCTCCTAAAATCTTATGTGTGCTCTGCGCAACAATATCAGCTCCCGCATCTATTGCCTGTATCGGCAAATAATTACTAAATTTTAAATGAGGTCCATGCGCTTCATCTACAAGTAGCAGCATTTTATTTTTATGTACAATAGAAGCAATTTTCTCTATATCAGAAGCCACACCATAATAAGTTGGATACACAACTAATACAGCTTTTGCATCAGGATGTTCTTTTATCGCCTGCTCAATTTGCTCCGGTGATACTGCCATCGCAATTCCCAGCTCTATATCCACTTCCGGTAAAACAAAAATCGGCTCTGCTCCGCTTAAAATGACCCCACCAATCACAGACCGGTGCGCATTTCGCGGAATAATAATTTTATCTCCCGGATTTACTGCCGCCATAATCATCGCGTGAATTGCGCCTGTTGTTCCATTGATGACAAAATAGCTGGAGTCGGCGTTATAAAGCTCAGCAGCTAAATCCTGTGCTTCTTTAATACACATCGCCGGTTCATGTAAATCATCCAACTCTTCCATTAAAGACACTTCGGTTTTTAATCCAAGTGGCGTAACTAAATCAAAAAATTCCGCATCCATTCCTTTACCCTGCTTATGCCCCGGCGTATGAAATCCAACTGCACCATCCTCTACATATCGTTTCATTGCCGTAAGTATCGGCACTGTTTTCTGCTTTTCGTTCACCAGCAAGCTCCTTTGCTATTCTTTGTCCACCAACGGGATTAAAATTCTTAATTTTGTTCCTTCAAATGCTTTTGAAATAATCGTTAATCTGCCCTTCAGCAAAGAAATACGCTCTTTCATACCAAGCAACCCATAGCATTCTCCTTCATGCACATCAACATCATCTTCATTGAAACCAATCCCTTCATCCTCAACAGTAATAGACAAATATTCATGATGAAATTCGACCACCAATTTTGCTTGATCTACTTGTGCATGTTTATGAATATTATTTATTCCCTCTTGAACTACACGAAATACACCTATTTCAATATGTCTTGCCAGGCGCACCTCTTCTCCAATCACATTAAAATCAACAATAAGATGATTGCGTTCTTCAAACTTTTCTAAAAAGTGAAAAATCGTTGCTACCAAACCTAAATCGTCCAGTCCCATCGGGCGTAAATCAAAAATGATCTTCCTCGTTTCCGTCAAGCAATTGCGTACCTGCGCCTTAAGATCATGTAGTTCTTCACGTACCTTTTCTGTATCCATAGCCAATAACCGCTCACAAATATCCGTCCGATAAACAACGTTTGCCATCATTTGTGCCGGGCCATCATGAATCTCACGCGAAATTCTCAGCCTTTCATCCTCTTGCGCTTTAATAATCGTAGCACCAAGTAATTTCTCCTGATTCATTTCCTCCATTTTCGTTGCAACTGCACCCATCTGCGCACTTAAATATCCTAATACCACACCAACTTGTGAAACGAGCTGCTTCGCCTTTTCTACCGTTCCCATCAATTGTTTAAGGCGAATTTCCATTTCATCACGCTTTTTTCGCATACTTTGTTCTTGCTCTCGTAGAACAGCCACCTGAATTTGAATTTGTCTGGCTTCTTCATAACATATTTTTATATCCGTTTCATTATAAAGCTTAAAATTACAGCTTACCTGTGCTAATTTCATTCTAGCAAGGCGTTCTTTTTTTTCATGATCATCAACTTTATTAATAATCTCTTCTGCCATTTTTTTTAACTCTTCAATGTCTTTTTTAACATTTTTTACTTCATTGCAAGCCGCTTCATAAATTTCAAAGATTTGTGTCTTTCCATTTTCCATTGCGTGAATTGTTTCTTTTATAATATTATCTAATGTTTTTTCATCCAGATCACACATTTTATCATCCTTTTTCAAATTGAAACATTATTTTTTATTATACCCCAAAATACGTCAAGATAAAAATCATTCTATAATAAATCAACATAAAACCATAAGTTATTCACATATTTTATTTTTGTGGATAATTTCTTATCCACAAGATATTTCTTAAAAACCTAACTATTTTATGGTTTATACTCAAACTTATCCACAAACTTATGCACTATGTGAATAAAAATGTGGATAACTATTGTTTTTTATATGAAAAAGTCTATAACAAATAAGTTATCCACCTATTTATCATAGACTTTTCAACTAACTTTACTTTATTTTATTTTTAACATCTTCCCAAATTATCATTGGAGTTTTTGCAAATCCATTAAATTCTGTAGCAGATGCCGAAGTATATGCCCCACAATTTGCAGTTAACAACAAGTCTCCTATTTCTAGTTTAGGCATCATTCTATCCCTATATAACACATCCAATGAATCGCAGCTTGGACCAGCTACTGTAGATGGATATAATTCACCTTCTTTAAAGGGCTCTAGTTCATATTCCCAATGATCAAAAATCACACCAGAAAAACTACCATAAAGACCATCATCAAGGAAATACCATTTCTGATGATTACGCTCCTGCGTTCCAATCACACTAGTAATTAAGTTGACCGCTGTGCCACAAATAAAACGACCAGGTTCAGCCCATATTTCCGTATCTGGAAATAATTTTTCCAAAGCTATATTTATATCTTCCGCTATTTCAGCAAGGTCTATATTTGCATCTAATGTTGGAATTGGAAGGCCTCCACCAATGTCTAGAATTCTAAGATTAAAACCTTCCTTTTGTGCATTATCAAATAAATTTCTCACAATATGAAGTGCCTCTATATGCGCTTCTGCAGTTGGTGATTGACTTCCAACATGGAAGCAAAGTCCTCCAACATCAAGACCTTGATCGCGTGCTATCCTCAATAAACGCGGCACATCTTCCACCGCGGCTCCAAATTTTTTATTTAAATCGACTAATGCTTTCGGATTATCTACTCTGACACGTAAAAGCACCGTTCCTCCCGGAACTGCCTTTGCCATCTTATAGATTTCACTTTCACTGTCAAACGTAAATTTATTCACTCCCGTACGATTCGCTACTGCAAGCCCTTTTGGTGTCTTATAAGGATTCGCATATACCATACGGTTCGCACCAATACCTAATCTAGTTAATTGCAACATTTCTCCATCAGATGCAACATCAAAATAAGACCCTAATTCAGCAGCCTTCTTGACGATATCATCATTTGGATTTGCCTTTACCGCATAAAAAACTTTTACTCGAGGCAAATATTTAGCCAAAAATCGATAATTATACTCAATCTGCTCTAAAGATATTACCAATAATGGAGTTGTATACTCCGTTGCCAATTGGTGCATGGCATTTTTAGTTAGTCGAAAACTGTTCATATCCCTCTCCCATCTCTAATTAAAATTTAAAATACAACGATACTATTATTTCACCTTTCCACGGAAAATCCTGCTAATATTTTATTATTTTAAACCTTTTTACCAAAAATTATCTTTAGCAAACGAGCAAAAAAAATATACCATCATAAATATAGTAATAAACACTCAAATTTCCGGTAGTCTAGAGCTATTTTTATGAAAAAGAGGTATCGTACTAATTTTTAGCACGATACCTCTTTAGGAACCAATATTTTATTAGCTGTCAAAACATCTTGCCAACTTTTTCATATCATTTGTTATACCTAAAGCAACCATTAACTTTAGACGTGCTTTTTGACCAGTTAACTCTCCAGCTAAAATAACACCAGAGTCTTTAAATGATTTTACACCACTATCATAACCATAAGTGTCTAGTACTCTACCACTATGAACTCTCGTTGCAAGAACAACAGGAATCCCACAAATGATGCCAGCCTTTACTGTCGAATTAACATTCCCTCTGGCCAGACCTTCGACAACTATACCTTTTACCTCTTTATATATAAACTACAATAGTTAATATTGATAATAAGCACGCGGATAACAAAGATGTCGCGGTGGACATTTATGATGATGATGATACCACCCAATATACCTACCTGGATAGCATCCTCCTTGCAATGCCCCAACTCTAGGATAACAATATCCTCTTGGTTGAGGTCTACACATATTTTCTTGTCGATTTTGCCAGTCTGGCTCTCTCTTCATCTCAGTTTGATTTGTTCGTGTATCTTCTACTTCTGGTTTTTGCCATTTTGCCGGCCTTAGCTTTCTCTCTTCCTCAGACACCAACTCCACCTCGTTTCAACGTAATAATATTACCCTATCTTATGCAAAGCATAACTATAATGCTTTCTTTTTTTGCAAAAATTAAGGGGTGACCAAAATAAAACTTTGGTCACCCCTATTCCTCATCTATTTCTTATGATTTAGAATGCAGGCAATATAGCCCCTTTATATTTTTCATTGATAAATTTTTTCACTTCTTCGGATTTTAAAGCAGCTGCTAGCTTTTGAATTTCTGGACGATTTTCATCCCCAGCACGTGCTACTAAAATATTTACATAAGGAGAATCATTTCGTTCAATAAATAATGCGTCTTTTTCCGGTACAAGGTTTGCTTCAAGTGCATAATTTGTATTGATTACAGCAAGATCTAAATCATCAAGTGAACGAGGCAATTGTGCTGCTTCAAGTTCATTGATTTTTAAGTTTTTCGGATTTGCAGTGATATCTGGTACAGTTGCATGAATGCCAACGCCATCTTTTAATGTAATTAAACCTGCATTAGCAAGTAGTGCTAATGCACGACCGCCATTTGTAGGGTCATTTGGAATGCCTACTTTAGCACCATCTTTTGTATCTGCAATATTTTTAATATTTTTTGAATAAATGCCCATTGGCTCAAGATGAACACCGGCAACATTTACTAATTTTAAATTGCGTTCCGCACAGAATTTTTCAAGATAAGGTGTATGTTGGAAGAAGTTTGCATCTAATTCCTTATCAGAAACAGCTAAGTTTGGTTGTACATAATCGCTAAACTCAACGATTTCTAATTTAATGCCTTCCTTTTCTAAGATAGGTTTTACCACCTCAAGAATTTCCGCATGCGGAACCGCTGTCGCGCCAACTTTTAATACCTTGTTGTCCGCCGCTTTATCTGCTGCAGGTGCATTTGTGCCACAGCCCGCTACAGCCATAACAACCATAAGTAACGAAACCAAAAGTAATGTGATTTTTTTCATTCTATATGTCCCCTCCATTTTAATTCTATATCTTAACAGCAAAACTGCTGTGGATACCAATAACTTAACGTTTATTTAATTTATTTGCCACATAATCCCCAATAGATTGTACCAACTGTACTTGAATAATCAAAATAATAACTGTAGTTAACATCACGTCTCCACGGAACCGTTGATAGCCGTAACGAATTGCTAAATCTCCGAGTCCGCCGCCGCCGATTGCACCAGCCATCGCAGAATAGTTAATCAAGTTAATCACGGTAATCGTAATTCCCGAAACAATAGATGGCATTGCCTCCGGAATCATCACCCGCGTAATAATTTGATAAGGTGTTGCCCCCATTGATTGCGCCGCTTCAATCAATCCATGTTCAACCTCTTTTAATGAAGTTTCAATAATACGACCCACAAACGGAATTGCCGCCAACGTAAGCGGAACCATAGCCGCCTCCGTACCAATAGAAGTACCTACAATGATTCTAGTCAATGGAATAATTGCAACCATTAAAATAATGAATGGCGTTGATCGTGCAGCATTTACCACTGCACCTAAAATTCGATTAAAGGATAAATTTTCTAAAATATGCCCCTTATCTGTAGTAACGAGAATAACCCCTAACGGAATTCCAATCAATGCGGAAATAAGCGAGGATACACAGACCATGTACGTCGTTTCCCATAACCCTTTAGCTAATAGCATTATCATGTCCTGCGACATAGCCAATCACCTCAATTCCTAAGTTTCTTTCCTGTAAATAATTCAATGATTTTTGAATCTCTTCATCTTCCCCTGTAATCTCAAGAACCAAAGTGCCATATGGTGTACTCTTGATATGATCAACATTTCCATAAATAATATTTGTATCTACGGCAAAGCGACGAATCAAGCTAGATATTACCGGTTCTTCCGCTGAGTTTCCGATAAAGGATAAACGTACTAATAAACTGCTATTTGGAATCGGCGTTTGCGATATCTTGGCATCTTTAAATGCATCTGGAATATCACGACTGATAATTACACTGATAAACTCTTTCGTAATCGCCTGCTGTGGATTCGTAAATACGTCAAGCACTGTCCCTTGCTCACAAATCACACCATTTTCTATCACAGCTACATTATCACAAATTTCTTTAATTACCTGCATTTCATGGGTAATTAAAACTACAGTTAATTGCAATTTTTGATTAATATCACGGATTAATTCCAAAATAGACTTCGTTGTTTGTGGATCAAGCGCAGAAGTTGCTTCATCGCATAAAAGCACCTTCGGATCACTTGCCAAAGCTCTCGCAATCCCTACTCTTTGCTTCTGACCACCACTTAGTTGCGCAGGATATTGATCTTTTTTATCTGCAAGTCCTACCAATTCTAACAAAGGTAAAACCTTTTTTTCTATCTCCGATTTTTTTGTTCCGATTAATGTTAATGGAAACGCTACATTTTCATAGACAGTAGCTGAAGAAAGCAGATTAAAATGCTGAAAAATCATGCCGATACTTTTTCTCGCTTTTCTAAGCTGACTATCTGACATCGCTGTCAAATCTTCGCCATCAACAATGACCTTTCCTTTTGTCGGACGCTCTAACATGTTAATACACCGAATTAATGTACTTTTCCCGGCACCACTAAGTCCAATAACACCATAAATTTCCCCGCGCTTAATATGAAGATTAATGCCTTTTAATGCGTGAACTGGGCCCGATGCTCCATCATAAATCTTTTCTATATTCGATAGCTGAATCAACGATATTCACTCCCTTATTTTTAATCTATTTACCAAGTTGCAATGCCCGAACCAGCAAAATGTTCATTGACAAATTGTTTTACTTCCTCTGAATGATATGCCTTCACCAATTTTTGATAAGCTACGTTCTCTTTATCCGCTGACCGAACGACTAAAATATTTGCATATGGTGAATTTGCATCTTCTAAAAACAATGCGTCTTTTGTTGGAACTAACCCTGCAGAAACTGCATAATTCGTATTAATTACTGCAAGGCTGACATCACCTAAAGATAATGGAATTTGTGCGGCTTCTAATTCTTTCACAACAATATGTTTTGGATTTTTCACAATATCCGCCGCAGTTGCACTAAGTCCAGCATTTTCTTTCAATTTAATCAACCCGGCTTTTTCTAAAATACTTAATGCCCTGCCACCATTACTTGGATCATTGGGAATTGCTACAACACCATTTTCCGGAATTTGATGAATATCCGTTAAATTTTTCGAATAAACCCCCATTGGGAATAAAATCGTTTTTGCCAAAGTTTCTATCTTATACCCACGATCTTTTACCTGTGCATCAAGGAATGGTTGATGCTGATAACTATTTACATCAATTTCACCCTGATTTAACGCGACATTTGGTTGAATATAATCACTAAACTCGATAATTTCAATGTTAAGACCATCCTTCGCCGCTACTTTTTGCACAACTTCCATAATCTCCGCATGAGGACCTGGTGTTACCCCAACTTTTATTGATGTTTTTTCTACCGAAGCATCCGCATCTTTATTTGAAGCACAACCGGAGATTACCGTCATACTCAAAGCTGCCACCATAGCCAAAACTAACCCTAACCATTTTTTTCTCATGTAAATACCCCCTCTAAGAATTTGTTTCCAGGCAAATAAAAAAGCTCTTTTCCGTGAGGAAAAGAGCCTATCATTTATACACTGCTTTTCTCTCATCTCCAGGAAATATACTCCTGCTGGATTTGGCACCACTGCATTTCTGCCGGTTGCCGGGTTTCATCGGGCCAGTCCCTCGACCTCTCTTGATAAGAGCTTCTCATTTAATTATGGTTTAGATGATATCACTTACAAATTCGCTTGTCAATAAAAAAATCGTATACTTGTAACATTTACCGTAATTTAAATTATCGAACATCCCCTTTATAACGTCATTGTTCAAAGTTTTCCTCTGGAAAACTTACCACTCAACGTTTCAACGAGGCGGCAGATATATGCTCACCGCCTGTTAGTTACAGTCATGCCCGCCACCTATAAAGGTGGGAAAATCTTTTTCCGAGTTATAAAAAGCACCTAAATAACATACCTCTTAATTTTTCCCAAATAATGCCGATATATATTATGAAAGTCATGGAAGATTTACCAAACAAAAGGAGTTGTTTCACTATGTCTAAAATTAATTCTGCGTCTACTATTCCACCTGCCTATGCAATGCAAACGAAGTCCAGAAGCGCAGATACAGCATCAAACCTTAATGAAAAGCCGGCGTATATTGTAGAAATCGAATCGCTTTATCAATGCGAAAATCTATCGAAAGATGCTAAAACCCAAGTCTCGCTAACGAAAAATACATCTGAAGATGCATTGGAGTGGTTTAAACAACAATATCTTGAACACCTTGATAAACTTAGTGCATCTGCAACCGATAAGATTGTTCAAGCAGAACCTAACATCGACACTGTAAATGGCGATGATATAAATACTTGGACATTTCATTTTATCCGCGGAATGTTAGATAGTGGCTGCATCCCTAATCAAGAAGATGAAATTAAGAAAAATTGGGACAAGTATCTTCATGTGGAAGAAAACATCGCCAAAGGTGGCAAAAAAGCAATGCTTGAATATAATTTAATGTTCGCGGGCACTGCTGCTTATGCCAATGTACAAGTAACTGACGGATACGCGACTAAATTCATTGAAAAAGAAATATACACACAGGATCAATACAATAAAATAAAAATTTTCGCCACTGATTTACAAAATAAATCTGGTGTATTTGTCTCACCAAGTTTTGACTGGAAAAATGCAACTGGTTCGGAAATAAAATATAGCTATATGGGAGCATTATGCTCCATCGGCGTAGATAAATTAGACTTTATGGAATCCCATCGTGAAGCAGATGAAATATGGACGCAATTAGCACAAGGAGCTTATAAAAATAACAGAGAACTACTTCAAGCATTGCATGACGGAGGCTATGAAGATACCGCTAAAGACTATGCAAAGCGAATACAGATTTCAGAAAATAACGCAACTGAAACAGTTTATGATCATTTCACCTTAGATACTGATTTCAAAAAAGAGAACGGTGCTTTGTGGGATGTAACTATAGGTTATCAATATAAAGGACCGGTAAATCGACAAGCCTTCAAAGATTTACAGCTAAAATATTTCGGAAGCGATGATGCCAGCGTCACTTATACTTCCGAACAATTAAAAGAAGCCTTTACGAATGGAAAAACCGAAGCAAAAACTTTAAACACACATCCTTTCCTAGGTTTAAGAGATGCTGCTGAATCAACTCTAGAAAGAAAGAAAAAACAACTTACCACCTTAAAGAAACAACTAGCAGCGCTAGATAAGGAAATACAGGAAATCAGAGCTACCAAATTACCCGAAGAAAGTAAAACTGAGAAAATAAGCAAATTTGAACAACAAAAACAACCAATTCAAACCCGAATAAACGATGTTTTGCAAAGTATTATGGATGAGCTATTGAAAAATGCTCAATAAGAGAACTCCACATACCACCTCACCTGCAAAATTCCAAATGCATCCATAGAAACTTTGGAGTAACAAAAACAACCTTTGCAACCTTTAATAAACGATATTTCTGAAACTATTTTAAAATCTATATAAAGAAAACAACTTTGATAATTAAAGTTTTCCTAAAATCAAAAAAACACACAACAGGCGATATTTTACCTTCACCTATTGCGTGTTTTTTATCGTTATCGGGGAACTCGTATAATTCTGTGTAAAAAGAAATCCTAACAAAATAAAAATTAGTTATTAAGTGATTGGCTTATGATCATAAACACACGGTTAAAATCCCCTTGATTTTTGACATATTCTTTTAGTAGATTTTCTAATGTGTTTTCCATATAAAAAACATCTTTATAAAATTTGAATTTATATTGCAATTCTTACCTGTTGAAATGTTTCTTAGTCTATATTTTACACAAAATTTTTCGAGGTCTCTACTCCTTTAAGTCCAATAGCGATCTATTAAAACAAATCGCTATGTGTTCCTGTTCTAGATAAAACTAATATTAATCTTTTATTTTCAATTTTATAAATTAATAACCAATCAGATTCTATATGGCATTCTCTATAACCCTCGTAATCACCAATTAATGCATGATCTTTATATTTTACGTCTAATGTTTTTTCTTGTTGTAATATCTTAATTACTTCTATTAATTTACTTTCATCATATCCACGTTTTTTAATTAATTTATAATCTTTTTTATATTTGCTAGAAAATTGTAATTTAAGCATTTAAATCAGCCATCATTTCGTTAATTGTAGAATAAGTTTTTGCATTTGGATCATTTAACAATCGTTCAGATTCTTCTATCGCTTCTATTGTTTCTCGATTCGGAATACGAAGGGATAATTCAAATGGAATTCCTTGCTTTCTAACAGCCATTTTTGCAAATATATTCATTGCTGTCGACATATTTAAACCCAGCTCGTTACATAGGCTTTCAAAGTCTTTTTTTAAATTTTCATCCATTCTCACGTTTACAGTTGTAGTTGCCATATTTATCACCTCCATAATTTATACCCCTATTATAATACATAGTGTATACAATGTATATATAAATTATGTTTTGACTTCCTATATAACTTTAATTTTTTTCTTCTAATCTAATTAACCTTTCATTAAAATTTGATTGAGTCGATTGAATAAGGACAAGAAACTAACTTTGATAAGTAAGTTTTCCTAAAATCAAAAAAACACACAACAGGCGATATTTTTCCTTCACCTATTGCGTGTTTTTTATCGTTATCGCAAATTCTGCCCGATTTTTATCAATCTTGCCGTACGTTCAGCGGCACGAATAAGAAGTTCTCTCGCATTTTGCATACAGGCTTCCAGCTTCATCGGTTTGTAGGGCAATGCTTGTACACCATGAATTCCATATTGAAATATTGTTTCATAGCTTTCACCTAGCGCACCAGAGATACAAACAACAGGCACTTGATCTGCTTTGGCAACCTCAGCAACGCCAATCGGTGCTTTTCCGCATAGTGTCTGGTGATCCGTACAACCTTCCCCCACAATAACTAAATCTGCCGACTTTACGCGTTCAGCAAAATTGAGTGTATCAAGCACTCGTGAAATTCCCCGTTGCATTGTTGCATCTGTAAACCATAAGAGGCCTGCACCAAGTCCACCTGCCGACCCTGCGCCATGAATATCACGAACATCTCTCCCTGTAACCTTTGTCATGATATCCGCATAATTTCCTAGTGCGAGATCAAGCTCTATTACATCGTTAGGTGTTGCACCTTTTTGCGGGCCATAGATTGATGATGCACCATTTTTTCCGCATAATGGATTTTCTACATCACAGGCAACGATAATTTCGGCCTGTTTTATCCTGTAATCAAACTCACTCAAATCAACATCCGCTAGAAATTTTAGCGCACCTCCACCAAGCGGCAGAATTTGTCCCTGTGCATCAAAAAATTTTGCCCCTAAAGCTTGTGCCATGCCTGCGCCACCATCATTGGTCGCACTACCGCCGATTGCAATAATTATTTTATGTAAATTTCTATCAAGTGCCGCCCGCATCAACTGACCCGTTCCATAGGTTGTCGCCTGTCTAATCTCTCTCTTTTCAGGTGGAACTAAAGTTAATCCAGAGGCTTGTGCCATTTCAATCACCGCAGTCTTTCCATCGCCTAAGATGCCCCATCTTGCCTCTATTTCTTCCCCCAGCGGTGACAACACTTTTTCCACTTCAAACGTTCCGCCAGTCGCATAGACAAGCGTATCAAGTGTACCTTCTCCACCATCCGCAATTGGCATTTTAATAAATTCCGCTTGGGGGAAAATCCGTTTCATTCCAAATTCTATCGCTTCCGCCACCTCAATCGCTGACAAGCTCCCCTTATATGAATCTGGCGCAATAATAATTTTCATAAAAACGCTCTCCTATTCCATAACACTTCTTATCCATTGCATTACATCATAAAAACCCCCTGCGATTTTTGCAAAAATATTAAATCCCGCTTCAACATCCTCTTCTGCCAACAAATCAATCTGCCGTTCTATTCCATCTCCATATAGTATATTTATTTTACCAACAACTTGTCCTTTTTTTACAGGTGCTTGAACTGCTGGTACCGCAAGCTCAAGTGCATAACGATTTCTGTCATCATTCATCACGGCGATTCTTATATCTTCCTGTGGGATTGCTTTTACACAATAAGATTCTCCATCCTTCACGCGTACAGAAGTCCTTGCCACTTCCTTGGTCGCCAGCGTTTGCATTTTGACTTTTTCAAAACCATAATCTAATAATGCCGCGGCTTCATACCAACGATAATCCGTAGCACAGTGCAGAACTACTGCAATTAGATTTACTCCATCTCGCTCGGCAGAAGCAACAAGACATTCTCCAGCCGCCTCCGTATAGCCTGTTTTCATCCCATTAATTCCAGGATAGTTGCCCAATAGTAAATTTGTATTTTCAAACAAAACTGGTTCTTGGACTTCACGCCAAGAAAAAGTTTTATATTGCGTGCTGATAATCTCTTTAAACGTAGGGTTTTTATATGCATACGCGGCAATTCGGGCTAAATCATGCGCAGTTGTATAATGATTCGGATCTGGCAACCCACATGAATTTGCAAAGTGTGTATGCATTGCCCCTACTTGCATTGCTTTTTCATTCATCACTTTTGCAAAGTCTTCGACAGAACCAGAGATATGTTCCGCCACTGCAATGGATGCATCATTACCAGATAACATCATAATCCCATACAACGCATCTAGCATCGGCAGTTGATCCCCAGCCACTAATTCCATTGATGACCCTTCTATTCCTGCGGCATTCTCACTTACCGTAATTACATCATTTAAATTACCTTTTTCTAACGCCAGAATTGTCGTCATAATTTTTGTCGTACTTGCCGGATACATTTTTCCCTTGGCGTTTTTTTCATAAATAACTTTTCCCGTGTCTGCTTCTATTAAAATAACAGCCTGTGCTGTCAGCTTTTCGAGATCCGGCGACGCGAACCCAACCGATATTTTCATTAACATAAATAAACTTATAAGACATAGATATACGACTCTACGTAAAATCAACAATAATTCCCCCCCGAATGATACCCTGACAATAGCATAAGCCTTGATACAGATAGTGTTTTAGCTCCCTCTGAATCTTCCTCCCTAAATAAACTCTTATAGGTACTTACTGTATTCATTTTATTCTTTTCTCCTTTATTTAACCCAACACCTATAACATAGGTTTTAACTTTTTACGAATTTTTAAACAAGTGCATTTTACATTCAAATTCTTGAGCATTGTTCTCCTACTGTTAATTATGTTTTTTATTGGTCCATTTTTATACAGTTTCTTTAAGTTGCTCCATTACCTATCTAATGAAAAACTTTATATAAAAATTTCATTAGATCTTACTATTACACAGACTAATTTCTTATCCTGCTACTTTATTTCCATCAGTAAATTGAAATCTTTAATTTTGTCCATAATAAATATGGACTTGTCATGATTTCTTTTGATTGAGTTTGACTGACTTTGAATGTATAATAAAATTAATCTTAAGATAAAGCCAACTCATACTATCGGATAAACAGAGGAGGCCTTGTAATGAACAGCGCAAAGCTCAATCCGCGGATCAAGGAAATTCTTCTTCAATTAGCTAAAGCTGCAGCTCCAATTACACTTTCTGAAATAGCTAAAAATTTAGAAGTCAGTGCTAAAACTATTCGCCGTGATTTGCCATATGTTGAAAAAATATTATGCGAATATGGATTTAAGTTAGACAAAAAAACCGGCGTCGGTATTCACCTTCTCGCTTCTTCGGCGGAAAAAAATCAGCTTATCCAATTATTTCAGGAACAGACGACTCAGCAAATCTATACCCCCACTCAGCGTCAAATTGCAATTGCAGGTCAACTTTTATCGAATCAAGAACCAATGAAGTTATTTAAGTTAACAAAGCAGCTAAACGTCACGGAAAGCACAATAAGCAATGATTTAGATAAGCTCGAACCTTGGTTTGCTAAACATCATTTATCTTTCATCAGAAAACCGGGGCTAGGCATCTATCTCCAAGGCGACGAACAGGACATTCGTAAAGCGATTATTCACTATATTTATGAAAACATTGACGAAACAGCTTTGCTTAGTATATTACGCGATAACTTTTCAAAAGCTAAAGAGAATCATTCATCCATTGCAATAGATGCGAGTCGGCAATTACTCAATCTAGTTGAACCCAGCGTTATCATAAAGCTAACAAACCTTTTAAAAGATACAGAAGAGTTTATGTCCAAAAAGCTTTCAGACAGTGCCTATATCGGCTTAACTGTACACCTGGCTTTGGCAATTAAACGAATGCAAACCTATGGTTCGATTACCATGACACAATCGCACCTTACTGAGCTACAACAAGAGGCCGAATATCGCATTGCGCAAAAAATTGCCACCCAAATTAACAATGTATTTCACCTAACTGTTCCTGAAGCTGAAATTGGCTATATTACAATGCATCTTTTAGGTGCACGCAACCAATATTTTTCTGCTGAAAATAGAGGCAAAACGATTGACAACTTTAAACTAGTTCAACTTTCAACACAAATGATCAAAATCGCTGAGCAAGAAATAAAGCTTCCATTAATAAAAAACGAAAAATTACTCATTGGGTTAGTTAATCATCTCGGCCCATCCATTCGTCGCTTACAAATGAATATGGAAATAAGAAATCCTTTATTAAAAGATATGAAAGAGCATTATCCAGAATTAATGTGGATAAGTAAAAAATGCGCGATAACTTTAGAAGATAAGCTAGATCTCATTATGCCCGAGGCGGAAATTGCATATATTGCAATGCATTTAGGAGCAGCAATTGAAAGCCAGCATAAAGTATTTAAACCAATTTACAAAATAGCGATTGCCTGTCCTTCTGGCATGGGATCTTCTCGCTTATTAGCTACACGAATTGAAAGAGAATATGAAACTCTCAAAATCACCAATATTATCTCTGCAATCCGCATAGATGAAACCGAATTACGCAGAGCAAGTGTGGACTTCGTTATCTCTACGATTCCAATAACAAATTGTACCCTACCTGTCATAGTGGTAAATTCGTTGCTCCTCGATGTCGATAAACTTGCGATTGAGAATCAAATAAATTTACTAAATACTTCACACCAAACTTTATCAAAAATTTCCGAACAAAATTATACTTTTTCTGAAAAGATCACTATGTTAACAGACTATGGACAAGCGATTCTCGAATTGCTAAACAACTTTTTTCTTACTGTTGATGCTAGCGCAAATTCATTAGAAACAGTGATCATAAATATCAGTAAATTCCTAAAATCTAACGGTTCCGAACAAAAGATACTAGAAAAAGCGTTTTTAGCAAGAGAACGTTATGGTACTACGTTCATCTCTGATTCTCCAATTATTTTATTGCACTGTCGAAATGATATTATCACGCAATTATGTTTCGGAGTAATTCAATTAGCAAATCAAATCACTGTGAATGACGGAAATGATGAGATGAAAGTTGTGAAAACAATAGTTGTCATGCTGGCACCTGAGGAAGTCAGCAAAACAAAATTAGAAATAATGAGTTATCTCGCTAAAATGTTTCTTGAACGATTTGGGTTTCTTGATTTATTACAAAGTGGCCCCCAGGAGCGCATTCGTTTAGAAATCAGTAATATGTTGGAAGAGTTTTATAAAGAGAGAAATACAACATTCATGGAGGGATAAACATGCAAGAAAGCATTCAAAAATTTGGTCGTGCTCTCAGTGGTATGGTTATGCCAAACATTGGCGCTTTTATCGCTTGGGGCATCATTACGGCTTTATTCATTCCTACGGGATGGTATCCAAATGAAAAATTAGCCTCGCTCGTTGATCCAATGGTAACTTATTTATTACCATTGTTAATTGGTTATACTGGTGGTAGAGCTGTAGCTGGCGCAAGAGGTGGTGTACTTGGTGCAATCGCAACCAGCGGCGTCATCGTCGGCGCTGGAATTCCAATGTTTATCGGTGCAATGATTATGGGACCTCTCGGCGGTTATATTATCAAAAAATTTGATGAATCCATCGATGGCAAAATCCCATCCGGGTTTGAAATGCTCATTAACAATTTTTCTGCCGGCATTATTGGTGCAATTCTTGCCTTATTAGCTTATATTGCAATCGGGCCAATTGTTCTACTTTTAAATAATTTTTTGCGCGCTGGGGTAGAAACAATTGTAACTGCTGGTATTTTGCCAATTGCATCTATATTTATCGAACCAGCTAAAATTCTATTCTTAAATAATGCAATCAATCATGGTGTCTTAGGTCCAATTGGTATTCAAGAAGCACAAACAACCGGAAAATCCATCTTCTTTTTACTTGAATCAAATCCTGGTCCTGGACTTGGTATTTTACTTGCCTACTGGATGTTTGCTAAAGGAACTGCTAAAGATTCTGCCCCTGGCGCAACAATCATCCATTTTCTCGGTGGTATTCATGAAATCTATTTTCCTTATGTTTTAATGAATCCACTTTTAGTTTTAGCCGTAATCGCTGGCGGAATGAGCGGTGTAGCCGTCTTTTCATTACTCGGGGCAGGGCTGGTTGCTACACCTTCTCCTGGTAGTATCTTCGCATTACTTGCAATGACGCCAAAGGGACTTCATCTTGCTGTACTTGCTGGCATTCTGACTTCTACAATCGTCTCCTTCCTCGTTGCTTCCGTTTTCGTAAAACGTGCAGCTGGAAGAATGGATGATAGCCAATTATCAAAAGCACAAGAAACGATGAGAGATTTAAAAAGAACTCCAAACACTTCTGTTTCCAAAACAACAATTGCAGGCAACGACTTGAAGAAAATCATTTATGCTTGTGATGCTGGTATGGGCTCTAGTGCAATGGGTGCAAGTACACTAAGAAATAAATTTAAAAAAGCTGGTTTTAATGTGAGTGTTACCAACTGTGCAATCGAGGCAATTCCTGCTGATGCCCAAGTTGTCGTTACACATGAAAAACTTGCGGAACGCGCAGTGAAAGCATCCCCACAAGCTGAGCATATCTTCGTAAAAGATTTTCTCCAAAACAATGTATTTGAAATTTTATCCGAACGTTTAGCAAATGTCAAAACAGCACCTATTCTTGAAACAGAAACACCGAAAAATCAACCTGATTCAAGCAGTATGCTAAAAAAAGAGAATATTAAATTAAACTGCCCTTCTACCGATAAGGAAACTGCGATTCGCGAAGCTGGAAAGTTACTTTTCAAAAGCGGGTATGTCGAAGAAGATTATATTGAAGCAATGATTGCACGTGAAAATGATATTACTACCTATATCGGTAAAGGTATCGCAATTCCTCATGGTGTATCAAGTGCTAAAGAGAAAATTAAAAAATCTGGTATTGTCGTTCTGCAATATCCAGACGGTGTACAGTTTGGCGATGATACCGCCTACCTCGTTATTGGTATTGCTGGGCTTGGCAATGAGCATTTAAATATTCTGGCAAATATCGCAACTGCAATTGAATCCGATGAAGACGGCGGTGAAGATATTGTAGCGAAGCTTCGTAAAACAGACAAAATAGAAGATATTTATCATATTTTCACCATGTAAAATAAAGTAGACTTAATTCCGGTGGAGCTTTTACTCCATCCGAATCCTAGCCAACCTTATCCAGGGGCATAGCTGCTCGCCTGTGCCCTGTATGGGTGTAACTCCCACTTATAAAAGTTAAGAGTCTTAAAGCAGATCAGTCATCAGATAAATATTTTGAACAGCTAACTATAGTATTTAAAATAAAAAATTTGATAAAGGAGCAAAAAAATGAAAACAAAAGCAGTCCGTTTATACGGAAAAAAAGATTTACGCTTAGAAGAATTTGAGCTTCCAGAAATACAAAACGATGAAATATTGGTCGATATCATCACTGATAGCGTTTGTATGTCAACTTATAAAGCCGCATGTTTAGGCGAAGATCATAAGCGCGTACCTTCAGACATCTCTTCGCACCCCATTATCGTTGGGCATGAAATGGCAGGAACGATTCTTCAAGTCGGTCAAAAGTGGCAAGGGAAATTCAAAGCCGGCGAAAAATATGCATTGCAACCGGCACTAAATTATAAGGGAAGTATGGATTCTCCTGGATATTCATATCGCTATTGCGGAGGTACAGCAACACATGCCATCCTTCCACACGAAGTTATGGAGGTTGGCTGCCTATTAAAATACAGCGGTGAATCCTTCTATGAAGCTTCTCTTGCTGAACCAATGTCTTGTATTATCGGCGCTTTTCATGCAAACTTCCATACAAAAATGGGAAGTTATGAACACCTTATGGGTATCGTTGAGGGCGGAAAATTAGCGCTTATCGCGGCGGCTGGTCCAATGGGCCTTGGCGCAATTGATTATGCGCTTCACTGTGATCGCCGTCCTGGTTTTATCGTCGTAACCGACGTCAATGAATCAAGACTTGCCCGCGCTGAACAAATTTTCGCTGAAAAAGCGAAAAAATCCGGCATCGAACTTCACTTCGTCAATACAGCCAACGTGGAAGATCCCGTTTCCTATCTTCGTAAATTAAGCGGCGATACGGGATTTGATGATGTATTCGCCTTTGCCCCTGTAAAAGCAGTAGTCGAACAAGCAGATCAAATTTTAGGACGCGATGGTTGTTTAAACTTCTTCGCAGGCCCAACAGATACCAAATTCTCTGCTGAATGCAATTTCTATAACGTACACTACGCTTCTACACATACAATTGGAACAACTGGTGGGAATACAGATGATATGATTGAATCCCTTCGTTTAACTGAAGAAGGAAAAATCAATCCCGCAGTTATGGTAACACATATTGGCGGTATTGATCATGCCGCCGAAGCTGTGCTTACACTACCTGATAAACCAGCTGGGAAGAAATTAATTTATACCGGAATTAATCTTCCACTTGTTGCAATTGAGGATTTTGCTGAATTAGGTAAAACAAATCCCCTTTTTGCAAAACTTAATGAAATAACAAAGAAAACCAATGGTCTTTGGAATGTAGAGGCCGAAAAATATCTCCTTGCTAATGCAAAATAGACTTCAACAAAAATCCCTATCATTTTGTAAAAAATGATAGGGATTTTTATATGAGGTAAAACTCCACCCAAATGAATCCACTTTATTGCTCTTTAAAATGGGATTTACTTTGCTTGCAAACTGGGCAAACAAAATCTGCTGGTGCATCGTGAATATCACCTTCATAGACATATCCACAAACATCACAAACATATTTATCTTTTATCGTTTCTTCTGCTTCTGCTTGATACGTAGGAGCATTCTTCGGTGCTTTTCCTTTAATGACTTCATGATAATATTTATAAGTCATCGGATCAACATTTACACCTTTCATCGTATTCGTAACACGCCCAAGAATAATAAAATGCGTTTCGGTTTCCGTCATGGATATCACTTCCGCCCCAATATATCCACAAGCATTCTCTTTGACTATTGGCATACCATCCAAATACATATATTCTAAGCCATCAAATTTGTCCACTTCGCACCCGGAGCAAAAGCCAAGTTTCGCGATTGTATTCTGGCTTGTCTTCTCTGATAAAATAGATACACTAAACTTTCCACACTCTTTAATTGCGTTATAAGTAAAATTATCTTTATTCATACTCACAGCAATAATCGGATTTTCACTTGTAATCTGTACGACAGTATTAACAATACACCCTGTCGGACGCTCCTCATCTAACGTTCCGACTGCATACATTCCATAAGAAAGTTTCCATAAAACTGACATATCCATAAAAAAGCCTCCTCTATTTCAAAAAAAAAAAAATAATTATTATTAATTAATAGCCCATCATCAAATTAAAGGTATTCGGCATTTGCTAGCGAATTCCTTTTTTTCATAGCCACATTTAAACATATAAAGATATGGAGAACCTACATGATTCCTAAGGATACTAAAACACCAGATACCAAATTAAAATGCATTGCTAACTTGATTATGCTCCTTATTGTATTGATATGGGGCAGTTCATTTATCAGTATAAAGATAGCCGTTCATGAAATCCCACCGATTACACTCGCTTTTATTCGCTTTTTTATCACTTCAATTATCCTTTACTGTGGCTTAAAAATTAACGCACCACAAACAAAGATATCCAAATCGGATTACTTACCCCTAGCAATTGCAGGATTTGTTGGCATCACCAGCTATTTCTGTTTTGAAAATACTGCGCTTAGTTTAACAAGTGCGTCCAATGCTTCTTTAATCTCTTGCCTAACTCCAATTATGGCGATTGCACTTAACGTAATCTTTTTCAAAGCACGTTTATCAGGATTAGAATTTATCGGTTCTGCCGTCGGTTTAATCGGAGCCTACCTTACAATTACCGCTAACGGAGATTTATCTTTAGATTCAAATAATTTTAAAGGGAATATGCTTATGATCGGTGCAATGTTTTCTTGGGCAGTTTTCACTCTACTCAGTAAAAAAATACAACATAAATATAGCAGCCTTTGCATTGTAACTTACCAAACTATTTTTGCTACAATTACACTATTACCGCTCGCCTGCTTTGAATATCAAAAATGGCAACCTTTCTCCCCCCTTGCATTAGCGCAAGTCATTTTTCTTGCTGTGTTCTGTTCCGCACTAGGAAATTATCTTTACGTTTACGCACTAAAAATCCTTGACGTTACAATTACAACGATTTATCTAAGCCTCGTTCCAATCGTTGGCGTTATTGCGGGTTCACTGATTCTGGGCGAAACAGTTTTACCTATTCAATTATTAGGCGGCAGTATTATTATTAGCGCAATTCTAATAATTAATTTAGAAAGAACATTTAATCTTTGGCAAAATCAGCTGATTACGAAAAAACCAAACTCTAAAATATTTTAAAGTTTGGTTTTTTTCTTTTTTAAAAACTATACGTATTCCGCCCCTGTTGTTTTGCATAATATAAAGCTTTATCTGCCGACTCATATAAAGTATCAAAATTATAGCCACTTTCAGGGAACTTAGCAATTCCAATACTACAAGTTAACTTGCATGATTTACTATTTTGTATATTACGAAAGGCTCTGTTTAACCGCATCGCTTCTTTTGCAATATCTTCTTCTTTCTCAATAACATTGAGGAATACGACAAATTCATCTCCTCCTAATCTGCCAAAAATTCCTCTTCCTTCAAATTGCTCCTTCAAACATTTCGATACCAATTGAATAATTTCATCGCCAAAAGGATGTCCATACGTATCATTCAACGCCTTAAAATGGTCAATATCAATAATAAATAACACTCTACGATAAGATATTCCACTACGAAGCAACTTATTTATCTCTTTTTTTATCCCGTCACGATTATACATATCACTTAACCCATCAGTTTCCGCCAATCTTTGCAATTTTATCACTTTACGATTTTTGGCTAAAATAATTGTAATTAAAATTGCAATAACTCCAAATAATGTAACAGCAATCCCTTGATAATAACACTGCAAAAAAAAATTTTGCAAGGAATCTTGTTTTATCCTTGTATTTCCCAATATGATAGTATCAATATCAACAAAACTAATGCGAGCGATACTTTTATTAAGAATACGCGGTAATATATTTCCATTTTCACGATTCACCGCTAAACAAGGAAGCAACTTTTCATCGGTCAAAATCTTCTTTTCAAAGTTCTTTATCTGCCCGCGATTCCGCATAATATCTTCCATCATATATAAATTCTGTAAAGCAAAGTCAGCTTCTCCGCGTTCAACTCTGCTAACAGAATCATCATAATTTCTTGACCGTATAATATTTACCTCGGGATAAAGTCTTTCAATATAATAAATTAAATCAATTCGATCTTCCGGAATAGCAATAGTCGTGTCCATTTTTAATGGTCTATCATCTATAGAAAGCAACGTTTGAAAAATATGCATATAAGGTTTTGTTAACAACGCTTGGTACTTCTCAACTAGAGCAACATTGTTGGGAAACTGACTAGCTATATTAATTTCTTCTTTTTTTAGTCCTTCTAATAAATCTATATATCCCTTATAGCCTACATATTCAAACTTAATTCCACTATATTCTGCAATCAAATCCATAATATCTATCATTATCCCTTTAGGCTTTTTATCTTTTTCATCAAAGTACTCCATTGGATAATCATTAACAACATAACCTACTTTAAGGATAGGATGTTCCCTAATATATGCCCTCTCCTCTTTCGTATAGACATGCATCTTTGTATCAATTTTCCCGTAATACTTAGCAAATAGCTCCTTATCATAATCAGGATTTTCTTTTTTTATTTCAGCGAGAGCAAAATTAAGCTTATCCAAAATGTGTTTATTCCCTTTTGTCGTAATAAAATAGGACTTGACTGGTTCAAAACTCATTAATAACTTCTCTGTTTTTAAATTTCTAAGATTATCCGAAACAAAAGCATCAATTCTACCTTCATTTAACGCAGTCACTATATCCTGCTGACTGCCAAAATAAATATTTTTTGTATGAATATTCTTTGCTTTGCAAAAATTTTCAAATACGTGGTTGTCATCACTGCCTGCCATAAGACCAACAGTTAATCCATCTAATTTTTCAACTTCGCCATATTCAAAATTTTCATTGTCCTGTCTCACATAAATCCCTGTAGCGCTCATACCACTTTCAAAATTTGGATAATCAAAAATTCGTGCTCTTTCATCTGTATATTGTGCTGCACCTAATATATCAATTTCACCTTTTTCTAACATAGCTAATTGTTCTTGCCATGTTCCTGAAACATATTCATATTTCCAATTGGTGAACTCTGTAATTTTTTGTAAATATTCATACCCATAACCATCTTTTTGATCTATACCATAAATATCGTTATATCCATCAAATAAAAAATATCCAACGCGTATTAATTCTTTTTCCTCCTCAGTATAGCCATTGACTGGCTGAACGAGTATCATTAATGATAAAAACAATATAATAATTTTTATTACTCTGCATATTCTAATGGTATCACCACCTTTTGCTATCATTATATTATAAAATCCGACAAAAGTCATAAGAATATAGCATCCTAGGAAGTTTTTGAAAAAATTGGAACAACACTTTACAAAATCATATATAATAGAGATATAGTAAACATTTTGAGGAGGATATTTTATGAAAGCTGTTATTTTTGATATGGACGGAGTCATTATCGACAGCGAACCAATCTACAATAAAATTCATGCAGATATGTTACGAGAATTTGGTATAACAGAATTTCTCGATTGTCCCGAAGACTATACCGGAATGACAAGTATGTCCGTATTTACCAAGACAAGAGAATTATATCAATTAAAGCAGACCATAGCTGAAATAGCAGCCTATCAACGCGATATTATTATTCGAGAAATAAAAAAACTAGATGATGAACCAATCACCGGCATTCGAGAATTATTAGCAAGTTTAAAAAAACATAAAATAAAAACAGCGATTGCTTCATCATCAGAGCGATTATTTATTAATACTGTTGTTGATAAATTTGGGCTACACGATTATTTCGATGTAATTGTCAGCGGAGACGATATTGAAAATAGTAAACCTGCACCTGATATATTTCTCAAAGCTGCTCACCTATTATGCGTTGAACCAGCAAATTGCCTTGTCATTGAAGATTCAAAAAGTGGCACAATCGCTGCAAAAGCTGCAGCAATGAAATGCGTTGGATTTGCCAACCCAAACTCTGGGAAACAAGATTTAAGTCAAGCAGATAAAATCATTTCTTCGATTCATGAAATCAATATTCTTGAATATATAAAAACGTTGAATTTCAAATGAAATTCAACGTTTTTATATAATTTATTGATTTTTTCAGCAATTTTCACACACAATTATTTTCAACCTGAGTTCTGAGCTGTTGATAAAGACGTAAACGTTCATTACGAACCCATGCACCAATTTGATTTCCCGACAACCCTTGTGGTGCCGAATGCCCACATACCCGACTTAACTTACCTAAATAAAATTCGTAATGAATTAAAAACTCTGGTAAGCTTCCATTATCCGCCCGAATTACGGCCGAAAAACCATCTGCACCAATCGGATTTTTCCCTAACGCAATAATAAAATCAACAATTTTCCCATCATGTTTCATGACATTGACACGCATATGCTCTTTAATCACAAAATCCGCACATTTTATCCATAGACGCGGTAATGTCATTAGAAAATTCCACTCACTTAAAACTTTTATGCCTTTTTTTTCATGTCCATAATGATGTGGCAACATGACCGCTGGCGTTACCCCTTTTCCAATATCATGTGCTAATGCGGCAAAACGAACCTCTACACGGTTGTTTTCCATGGCAACTCTATCTAAGACTTGCATACTATGCACAAACGCATCTCCCTCTGGATGATATTTCTTCGGTTGCGTTTTGCCAATAAGCGCATAAATATGTGGAAATGTCACATCCAATAATTCTGCATCTCGCAATGCAGAAAAAAATCTTGATGGAATATCTGTTTTCAGCGCTTTTTCCAACTCTCCTACCAATCGTTCTTTTGCTTCCAGTTGGATCTCCCTACGGCATTGTTTCATATACTCTATCGTTACATCATCAATAGCGAAACCAAATTGCGCCGCTTGGCGCGCAGCCCGAAGCGCTCTTACGGGATCATCGGTAAAATGCTTAGAAACAGCCCGAATTCGTTTCGCTTTGATATCCTCTGCACCATGATATGGATCAATAATCTCTTCTGTCATTACATCATAGGCAATACTATTCATCGTAGAATCCCTACGATACAAATCTTCTTCTATTGTAATTTTAGAATCAAATACAATAGAAAACCCTCGATATCCATCACCAGATTTTATTTCACTTCGCGCAAAAGCAACTTCACATTTTTTCTCATCAACAGTAAGTAAATACACAGGAAAAGCTTTTCCTATACGAACTGCCTGTGGGAATGTCTGTACAAAAGACTCTTCACAAACTCCACATAAAGCATAATCTTTATCGTGTGCAGCTACCCCCCTTAATAAATCTCTCACCCAGCCGCCGACAATATAAAGTTTTCCCCCAAGTAGATGAACTTTTTCACAAAACTCTATTTCTTTCATTCTATTTCCTCATTAATAAAATTCATTATTTTCATTATACCTCATATGATAAAATCTATGAAAGATGGAGATAAAAAATACAAGTCTTTATTTTGAAGACTTGTATTTTTTATCTCTTAATTTTACTATTCATCTATTCCTATATTATATAGGAAGAAAATCTTCCTCAAACTACGTCAAAGTTGACTAATTTTGCATCAAAAATTCCTTGTACGCTAACAACCTCAGCAAGAACATCCGCTGAAATTTCATTATCAATAGTAAGTACCATAATATTTGTTCCTTTAATATCTGTTTTACCCACTTGCATACCAGAAATATTAATACCCGCAGCACCCATAATAGAACCAACTTTACCAATAACACCTGGGCAATTGATATGAGGGCAAATTAAGATTCTCGCATGGGGATCAACATCTACACGATGTTTATTAATTGTAACAATGCGAGCCTCTTCACCGAATAATGTCCCTTGTACTTCCACCGCATTTTTCGCAGCTTTTACACGTACCGTAATTAGATTTGCAAAATTATCTGCCTCTGCATTCTTAACGGATTTCACTTTAATATTGCGCTCTTTCGCAATACCAGGCGCATTTACATAGTTTACTGCATCCTGCAATATTGGGTTTAACATTCCTTTAACAACTGCAGTTGTAATCATTTTTGTATCTACTTTTGTAATTTCACCATTGTATTCTACTTCTACTTCAGAAATTGCACCTTCTGCTAAAGAACGAACTGTACATCCCATACGTTCTGCCAAGTCAAAGTAAGGTCTGATTGTTTTCATTACTTGAGCCGAAACAGGTGCCATATTTACCGCAGTTGAAACAGGTTCGCCGCGAAGTGCTGCTGCTACCCCATAAGCAACGTCAACTGCAACCCCGATTTGCGCTTCTACCGTAGATGCACCAAGGTGAGGTGTAAGTACAACTTTTTCTAGCCCTTGTAATGGATGATTTTCGCCCATAGGTTCACTCTCAAAAACGTCAATTGCGGCACCAGCTACAATACCGTCTTTTACAGCTTCAGCTAATGCAGCTTCTTCAATGATTCCACCACGTGCACAATTTACTAAACGAACGCCTTTTTTCATTTTTGCAAAAGTTTCTTTACCTATCATATGCTTTGTTTGTGCTGTAAGCGGCATATGTACTGTAATGAAATCTGCTTTTGTATAGATATCATCTAATGTACCGAGTTCAATGCCCATGTTTTGCGCTCTTTCTTCATTAACATATGGATCGTAACCAATAACATCCATATCAAAAGCCAAGGCGCGTTTTGCAACACCGCTACCGATACGGCCTAAACCAATCACACCTAATGTTTTTCCACGAAGTTCAACACCGACATATTTTTTACGATTCCATTCACCTTTTTGTGTTGTTTCATTGGCAATTGGAATATTTCTCGCCATTGAAAGCATCATTGCCATCGTATGTTCTGTAGCTGCAATTGTATTACCTTCTGGCGCATTGAGAACAATAACACCTTTCGCTGTAGCAGCCTCGATGTTAATGTTATCTACACCAACACCAGCACGACCAACAACTTTAAGATTCTTTGCTGCTGCAAATACTTCTTTTGTTACTTTAGATGCGCTACGCACGATTAACGCATCAAATTCAGGAATCATTTCCAGTAATTCTTCCGCAGTCAATTTTGGTTTTTCTACAACTTCAAACTCTTTACTTAAAATGTCTATCCCTTTTTGAGAAACTCCATCGGCAACTAAAACTTTCATCATGTTACAAAACTCTCCTTTTCTTATCTTAAAATCAAATTCCATAGATTCCTTTGCTGGCACAGTCGGAATCTGGCATATATACAAAAAAGTTTCGCCCCAAATCAATTGGGGCGAAACTTTAATATTCCGCGGTACCACCCAAGTTAGCATAATATGCTTCCTCTAGTCCGCTATATCGGGCGAAACCCGTCTTAATTCATCATTAGATACTCTGGGGCGGAACAATCTACACCACTTACCGATTTTCACCAAACACCGGTTCTCTGAAAAGTAATCGCTAAATCGCTTCCCCATCATCGCATTTACAAATAGTCAATAAAATGACTGTTTTATTTTTTTATCATGTATTAAATTATATTTTATCCTCCGTCAAACGTCAAGTGTATTTTTCAAAAAAACATTTTTTATTTTTTCCTTGACGATTTTGTAAAAATAGCGTTAGAATATAACAAAAAAATAAACAAGTTACCTGAGGAGGTATCCTGATTTGAATAATCGTATTTTTAATTTCAACGCTGGTCCAGCAGTTCTACCGCTTGAAGTTCTTCAAGAGGCACAGGCTGAATTATTAAACTTTCAAAATACAGGCATGTCCATTATGGAAATCAGTCACCGTTCCAAACCATATGAAGCTGTACATAATCAAGCAATTGCCGATATCAAAGAATTGATGAAACTTGGTGATGACTACGAAGTGTTATTCATCCAAGGCGGCGCAAGTATGCAATTTGATATGATTCCAATGAACTTTTTAACAGCAGGAAAAATTGGGAACTACGTAGTTTCCGGCTCCTTTGCCAAAAAAGCCTTGAAAGAAGGAAAACTTTTTGGTGCAACACACATTGCCGCTTCCAGTGAAGAATCAAACTTCACTTATATTCCAAAACAAGAAGATATCAAATTAAGCGATAACGCAGCTTATCTTCATATCTGCTATAACAATACAATTTTTGGTACGGAATGGAAATACGTTCCTGAAACAAACGGTGTTCCATTAATTGCAGATATGTCCTCTGATATGCTTTCTCGTCCGGTTGATTTTTCAAAATTCTCCATGATTTATGCTGGCGCACAAAAAAATCTTGGGCCTTCCGGTGTTTGTTTAGTTGTAATTCGTAAATCAATGATTGAAAACTTGCCAGAAAATATTGCAGCAATGCTTCGTTATGATACTTATGCAAAAAATAATTCCCTTTATAACACACCCCCAGCATTTGGTATCTATATGCTTGGCAAAGTAGTTCGCTGGATTAAAAACAACGGCGGCCTTGAAGTTATGGCAAAACGCAATGCAGAAAAAGCTGCTATTATTTACGATGCTATCGATAACAGTAATGGGTTCTATCGCGGACATGCGCAAAAAGAGAGCCGCTCTTTCATGAATGCTACCTTCCGCTTACCAACGGAAGAATTAGAAAAACAATTTATTACCGAAGCGACTGAAAAAGGTCTAGGCGGTTTGAAAGGTCATCGTTCCGTAGGCGGACTTCGCGCTTCTATTTACAACGCAATGCCAAAAGCCGGCTGTCAAGCATTAGCTGATTTCATGGTAGAATTTCAGCGTAAAAACAGCTAATTAATCATTACATTACTAAAAATATATTAGACATCTAAGCAAGTTTGAAATCTCTTTTTTCCTGCCTAGATGTCTTTTTATTCGGGTTTATTTGCTATTTTTTGTATAATTAATTTAAAATACTCTTTTTCATATCCCGATTACACCTAATCCTTAAACTTAAAAGATAAGGCGGTGATCACCATGAACATACTATACATACTATTTAAAAATTATTTACTTTACATAATATCATTATGCCTAGTAATTTTATTTATATTTAGTATATTTTTTTATGCCATTGTTTCATCGCCTTATATAGGTATAACCTCAGTAAAAGAAAACCTTGAAATTACAAATAATAAAATCGCGACTCTTACCGTTGAACTTAGAAGTTTAGCAAAGCAAGTCCAAAAAAAGAAAAATTCTCTGACCAATTTATACGTAGATTTTTTTTGTGCGCGCGGCAAGCTGACTATCCAGACAATCGTCACCCCTGAAAGCACACGTCTTCGATTTTGTGATGCTGAATTGAACTCAAAAATCTATCGTGCTAAGCCAAAAACTAGTCGAAACTACCAACGTTACTCACCAGAAACCTTTGATATTACTTCCCTCTCAGCAATAACCGCATTTGAATTAAACTATGTTTTGAAAAATACTCCTATGCAAGGATTAGGAGAGTCGTTTATTAATGCCGAATTAGATACGGGAATCAATGCTGTTTTCTTAGCTGCAATTGCAATTCACGAATCAAACTGGGGAAAATCCACACTAGCAACAGAGCGTAATAATTTATTTGGCTTTGCAGCTTATACAAGTACTTCTGAAAATGCAATCGCATTTGCCTCTAAAGCAGATGCTATTGCTTATGTCGCACAATTTCTACGCACACATTATATCGACGGAGACTACTATCGTGGTCACACGATTCGTGATGTTAATGAACTTTACGCCGCTGATAAAAACTGGTCAATTCAAATATTTTCTACAATGCAAAAAATAGATGAAATATTGCAAAATAACGATTTCTCAACTATATAAAAAACTACATCCAGCGGATTTTCTATCACCACTGAATGTAGCCATAGAATCTATTCAGCAACGGTTTCACACTTGTTAGGGAAATAGTGTGGAATGATATAGTATGGAATTGCCAAACCCACTAATACCCCAAGCCAAAACGAAAAAGTATTTCCCATCAAAAGAACAAAAGCTAATAGTAAAACCACAACCCACAAAATCCAATTATCACAATATTCATCAATTGTAAATCGAACAATTTCTTCTATTTTAGAACGCTCCATATCAGACATATCGTTCACCTCCTATATTACATAATATGTTTCAAGATGTAATTTGTCCCCTAACCTAAGTATCCTAGCCCTAAAATATAAAAATAATTTTAGAAAGTACCTCTTCTTCCTTCTCCAATTAAATTAGCAAATTCAATCGAAAATCAGCGAAAATATTTATAAATTTTAAATAATCTGAATATTGAAATAAATTTTTGGTTATGCTATAATAAAGCCATAAGGAATAGGAAATCTTCATACAGAAGGGAAGTGAGGTTTATCGAAGACATGACCGAACAAGTCATCCCAACATAAGCTTAACGTCACGGTGCAAATAAATTGTTTGAAAGATCTTACTCGTTACCTATGTAGAGATGCAATCCCGACGGATGTATACTCTTGGTGAGAGAAGATACTGATACGGCACAGAAGAGGACGGTAAGTATTCGTGTAAGGTGAATCCGTTTACCCCTAGAAGAACGCATTGATTGCAACAATGCGCAACAAAGATTCCTGTTCTGAATGTCATGACATGAATGGCTACCCATTTAGATTTTACTTGTATGTTTCTCTATATAGTTTAGTTAGCGACAATGGCTCATCTGCCGTGCGATCGCGCCTGTAAATAATATTTTTTAGTTAGGCTAGCTATAGAAATAAACAGTATGAGGTCTCTGATGAAAAGGAGTCCAGACAAGTGAATATCGGACAACAAAATAATGAATGAGGTATAGTAACCCAATGTCAAACTATAGGTACAGCTAGAGGGCAAACATCGAAAGTAGTGATGTTTTAGTCCTCTAGCTGTTTTATTTATGTTTTAAAAAATATTTTATTATAATGCACTTTTAAAGAATACCTATTTTACTATTTCTTTTGTTGAAACAACCTGCGAAAAAGTAGCTAATACAGAAGTCATTACTCCATGTATTTCTTTTTCTGTATATATCATATCCGCCTTTGCATTTGAACTATCATGCACCAAATAGAACTTATACCCTTTATGATACCCTTCTATAATTGTTGAAAGCACACACATTCTTGAATTGTAACCAACAACAAAAATTTTTGCCGATTTATATTTTTCTAGAAACCCCGTAAACTCTTCATTTGAAAAACAAGAATAATTATTTTTTCCAAATTCAGCTTCTGTTTTCAAGGGAATAAATTCATCTATATATTCTGCATACTTATTCCCTTTTAAAAAAACTTCTGTATTTTTGAATTCTAAATCATTATAATGTTTTACGTGAATAATCGTCCATTTATTTTTCCTAGCGTAATGTAAAACACTTTGTGCATTTTTTAAACTTTCCTCAATCTCTTTGATATAGAACGGGCGTCCTTTGGTATTATATTCTCTTTGAAAATCAATAAGCAATAAAACATTATTATCCATAATAATAAATCCCCTTTCAAAATATACCTCTAAATTTATTTATATAAAGATACATCAACATTGCAAAAAGAGCTAAAAACTCTTATGATTTTATATAGATAAGGCATGGCTTGATTCAAATGCATTTTTAACCCTATCTAAATCTTAGTTCATAACTAAATTGTGATCACATCTAAAGTTTAGCATTTTGCTATTTTTTTAGAGAAAGATTATCTAGGATAATCCTTTATTTATTAAAGTTTTTAAGGAAAAAAAATAATTTAAAAAGGTTGTGGATAAAGATGAATGATAAAACCATAAACTTAGATTCTACGGATATCCAAATCATTGATTGCCTAAAAATGAATTCTAGAATGCAATTAAAAGACATTTCAGAGCTAGTTCATCTATCCGCTCCCGCGGTAGCAGCTAGAATTGATAAACTAGAATCAACTGGCGTCATCAAACATTTTACTATTGAGATTGATGAATCAAAACTAAATAATTCAATACAATGTTTTATTATTCTCTTTATGAAAAACCTCGACCACCTTGGCTTGCAAAAACTAATCAAATCCCATTACACAATAAAAGAAGCCCATAAAATAAGTGGTCATGGCTGCTATCTATTAAAAGTACATGCAAAAAACCAAGAGGAACTCAATGCCCTACTAGATCAACTTTCCCTTTATGGGACGTATCAACTTAATATTTCTATTAGTAAAATTAAATAACTGTAATTTGTATTTAATCTTATAAAAAGAGGTTATGATTAGCGATTAAACTCGCTAATCATAACCTCTTTTCGTCGTTTTAACTTTTCAAGAAATCTGTAACAGAATCATATTTTGCTTCAATTACCTTGTCGCCTTGATAATTCATATAACCCCATTTTTTATTTTCTTTAAATTGAATCAAACCATTTTTAGAATATGTCATATCTTCAATCGCTGCATTTTCTGACATTATTATATTACCTGCTGTATCAAGAATAACCCAAGCATTATTTATCTTTGCAGTAGTCACCCCTTCAGAAAATCCATTAATGGCATTGTATTTTAAACGAACAATCTGAGTTCCCTCTTTATTAATACATGCCCATTTGTCCAGTACCTTAACTGCTGCAAGCCCTTCACTAAAATCAGAAACCATATCATATTTAAAAGGAATTACTTCATTTCCCTTTAAGTCTACATATCCCCATTTTTTATCCTTACTTGCCCCTACTACACCCTCGGAAAACCCTAATATCGCATCATATTGGGCAGGAATTATATATTCTCCTTTTATATTCATATAGCCACTTTTTCCATCAGTAACTACTCGCACTATACCCTCATGAAATTTATCCACCTGATCATTCTTTGTTGATATAACAAAATCACCTTTTTTATCTATATACCCGCGTTTTTGTTTCTGCGTTGTTAAATCATTTTGGTCAATTTCAATTCTTCTTACGCTAGTATTAGGTGCTGGATGATCAACGATACTTCCCATTGCTACAGTCAGTAAAAAACCGCCCCAACAAAACTTGCTTACCTTTTTCCTAACCTCAGCAATTTCACCATTAAAAGGATATACTTCATCAAAATCTGCCTCGCAAAGCAGTTCACCTTTTTTATCTATATATTTATATTTTCCACCATCTTTTATCGTTGCAATCCCATCTTCAAAGTTATAAATCCATGCACTGAATTGTGGTTTTATTACCATTTTACCCTCTTTATTAATAACACCCCACTTACCATTTTCTCTAACAGCTGCTAGCCCTTCACTAAAACGATTCGCGGACTTATATTGATAAGGAATGACTATTTCACCTTTTTTATTTATGTAGCCATATTTATCATCTTGTGAAACCGACGCTAAACCATTATAAAAAAAAGAAGCATTCTTATATGTTCCCTCAAAAGCTTTTTGACCAGTTTTATTATAATACTGCCAATCTTTATTTTTCTTTAAAAGAAATAGGTCATCGTTAAAACCTACAAAATCATCAAATTCAAAAGGAATTACTAGCTGTCCCAGCGTATCAAAATAACCGTATTTTCCTTTGAGTTTTGCCCAAATCATTCCTCCCTCTATATCACCCAACTCATCGTAAATTGCTGGAATAATTTCTTTTCCTGTCTTATTATAATATCCATACTTACCGTTCAATTTAACTTTTGCTATTCCAGATGAAAAATCACCCACATCATTAAAAACAATTGGGATAATGGACCTTCCCGTTTGGTCAATGTAGCCCCATTTACCATTTTCCTTAACTTTTGCAAGGAAAATTTCATTATTAGTTGACTGCTGAACTATATTTTCTCCATTCTCAGCTGCAAAGCTAACTTCTGGATAAAACATTAAACAGCCTAATGCAACAACACCTAATAAAAACCTAATCCCCTGATTCCAAAATAACAACCCCATCACTCCAAATCCATTTTATTGAAAAACATATCATTATTGACCATATCATGAATTTACAAAAAAGTCCATAAATATAATTAAATTTACTTTTTTAAAATATTTTCCCTTTAATTTTATGTTATAATATGGTATTATTGTAATTATCATGGAGTTAATATTTTTATAGAGGATGTGTTTTTTTATGATTACTTTAAAAAATCAAAGTACTGGACTTGTAAAACAATGTCCTACAGGATACTCTTGGACAACCTTTTTATTCGGAATCTTCGTCCCATTAATTCGTGGAGATATCAAATGGGCAGCAATTTTATTTTTGATTTCTTTATTTACAGCATTATGCACGGCAGGATTTGGCGCTCTATTTGTCGGCCCAATTTTTGCATATTTTTATAATAAGATTTTTATTAAATCAATGATTGAAAAAGGATATTCTTACTCAGATGAAGCAACCAAATCGTACCTTATTCAAAATAGTATTGTCTGTGCAGAACCTACCCCTTCACTTAATCTTAGCAATGCACCCCAAAAAACTAATCTATCTGATAACTAATTCATAATAAAGGCTCTAATTTAACAAAAAAGATAAAGGAGTACAAAGGTTACGGTTCTTTTTGTCTAATTATTTTGTTAATATATTTATTTTATCTTTATTAATACCTGTTATTTCTGCTAATTTTCTTAGTGGTATAATTGTGCGCCCTTTCTCGATTTGGTGGACACAAAAGTATGCTTGTTATGCTTATAGAGACCTTTTAAAGCATCATCATATTCAACAAAGCATGTCTAGGCGTGGTAATCCTTATAATAATGCTGTTGCTGAGAATTTCTTTAATTGCTTAAAATGTGAATTTGTTTATTTGCAGCGTTTTTCTACTCGTCAAGCTGAGCAGACAGCTATTTTTCGATATATTGAAACGTACTATAATTCTGTTCGTTCTCATAGTGGTATAGGTTGGATATCTCCAAATGATTTCGAAAAATTTATCTTATCAAACTCAGTAGCTTGATAATTTTCTATTTTAAAGCTATCCTAAGATTCTTTTAGTTTTTTTATTGTTTTTCGTGTCCATTAAACCGAGAAGGCTGCAATTCCGGTTATTCCACCTATTCCGATACTTGCGGAACTAAAAAAACAGAGGAAATAATGCTCTATCTCCTCTGTTTTTTTATTTAGCTATTAAGTTTGAGACAGAAAAACCATTTCTTCCTTTATCTATCCTCTATTTCCATCCATAATAATCCAAAAATTTATCTGGAATTCTTAATTTTATTTGTTCATCTAATTCCTTAACAAATACATTCATATCAGCTTCATCATACCACCTTTGGCTATTTTCTAAAGCAATCCCTTGCTCTCCATAAGAAATTGCACAACCAAAACTTCCTCTATCATAGTTTAATATAATCGGAAAATAATTATATAATCTAAATTCTATGCTAAACATGTTATACGGAATATCCGTTGCATCAGAAATCACAAAACCATCAATTTTCTCTCTGAAATAGTTTTTCAATATATTCATTATAGAATCTGCAATCATTATACTTTTTTTATCTTGCAATCCACACATCTCCTTCTTTTTTTAAAGATTGATAACCATATTTATCTTTTAAATATTTCCACTCTTGTGCCAAGAAACTATTCTCATATGCTGGTAATTCTGGATTATGAGAAAATTGAATTACCTTACCATTACTAATTGCGTCATCAAGTGCAGGCTTATTAAAATATTCAAACATTTCATTATTCGTTAGGTTATATCTATTTCTTACGTTTTCCCATTTAGTTCCCAAATCAAAATATGTTGAATTTTCTCCTGCTACCGATATATATGAATCTGTTCCATTTGTATACTTACCAAGAGTCATTAATTCAGCCTCTCCATTATGAATTGATTGACTTCTAATTTTTATGAAATCATCTAAGGGTATTTTTCCTCCTACTTTTCCCTCAATAATTCTCATTCCATCAATTACTTTTGTTCCATTTCCAGTTAAACTAGCACCGCCCTCAAGAAGTATCATACCTGCCTTAGCATCCATACTTGTTCCACCATAGTAATTGTATAAATCTAAAGCTCTTTGATATTCCCCATAATCATCTGGACTTATTAGTGGCATACCATTTACCGAAATATCATTTTCGTTATCATCTACAGCAACATGTATTTTTACATATTGTTGTGCCATTCCTGCTCCGGCAATTATTGTTCTTTCTTCCCATTGAAAATATGTGTCGCTAAGATTTATTCCTCCATCACCTTTTATAAACTCATTTCCATAGTCTTGATTGTCATAGTCTTGATACCAAACAACTGCTCCTGCTGGCGGAACATCCCCTTGCATATATACATCTATACCATTTTCTATTATAAAATATCCTTGTCCTTCTACAAATATATATGACCCTTCTGTTGTTGGTCTATGGCAATAATCATTATTTTTTATGCCACTTATCGCTATACTTGACCCAACTTCCGGTTTTAATCCTAGTACCTTATTGACCGTTCCTGCGACTAGACCTCCTGCAATTAGCCTAAGACCTTTATCTTCTATTTTAGATAGTTGGTTTTGCAATGCTTGGCTTATTCCTGCACTTATTGCTCCAGACTTAAATCCATTCCCAGCAAATTCAGACATCATTCTTCCTACAAGTGTATGTAGGAGGATTTTGTATTCCCCGCCTTCTGCCCATTTCGCTTTTTCTTCTGGTGTTTTTGCATTTTTCCAATTTCTATCTGCGATATCTCCTACTGCTTTAAATGCGACTTCACCAAATAAATCTGCTAGTTCTTGCTGTTCTTTTACTGTTTTTGCGTCAAAGATTTTTTCTAGTTTATTAAGTGCTTCTTGTGTATTTCTGCTTAAATCACTAATATTTTGATTTTCGTTGCTTCGTATTTCGATTGTTCCTTCGGCTATTGCAGATTTTGTTGTTGATTCTGCTTCTCCATTTGCAGGCATTCCTTGGCTAGGGGTGATTGGAATTTCACCTTTTGAATCAAAGTTAAATCCACTACTACTTGAACTATATTCCGCCTTATTTTCTATATCAGAATAAGTCAGCGTATCCGTGCTAAGTTTATTTTTACTCGCATCCGCTTCACTTGCAATGACTGCACCTTTTAAGTCAGTATTTTTGCCAACTTCAATATCGAAGCCACCTTTACCTGCGTAGATGCCGGCTTGGTCGGTTACGCTTTCGTAGGTGGAGTTTGTCTTGCCTTTATTTTTACCGCCTGTGATTCCTGCATTTTCATAGGTAGCTGGCTTTCCTTTTGGCTGTGATACCTCTACGCTAAAATTAAAGCCACTGCTATTATTCTTTTCGTCATAGGTTTCTTTATCTTGAAGGCTTTCGATATTTAGGTCTTTACCAACTTCCATTTTTACGGTATTGCCTTCAAGTTTGCTGCCTATGATGTTGGTGTCTTGTCCGGATTTTGTGGTGAGTGTGTCTTTTGCTGTGATTGTGCTTGCTATGTGTGTTTCTGCGTTTTCTTTTACTTCGCCGTTTGCTTTGTTATAGCCTGCATTGATTCCGGTTATTCCACCTATTCCGATGCTTACGGAACTATTTGAAAAAATCAGAGGAAATAGGGCTTCCTCTGATTTTTCATTTAGCTATTAAGTTTTAGACAAAGAGTACCGTCACCTTTGTATTTTGTAATCATCGCCACCACTAAATAATAGCTAATTTTAATATAGCTCAATAACATATACTTAATTTTTGCCTATTTTTCGTTAGGTTACTTTTTTGTTCCCTTTTTCCGGTGTTATTTTCACAATAACCGTCACCTTACCTATTACAAATTCAAATATTTAATTTTCCATTTTTCTTTTTTTTCTACAGGACTTATTTGCGCAACGTCATCATATTCATAGTTAATTTTAAAGTTCCCATCAGAATACAATGTTAATGTTAAATTGGTCCATGCTTGTTGCTCTTGCAATTTAAATTCTGATAGAAGTTTTCTAAAGGCATCATAAAGTTGATGATCAAGACCCGAAAAATATTCATCGTTGACAATAAATCTATCTGTTATATCTAAAGAATACATTGGAGTATTAACCCCAATTGGATAGTAGTAAAAGAACACACTGGCATAACCTTCCCTTACCTCTGCATACACATGTATTTTTTGCCATTCTTCGGGTACCATATTATTTAAAATATTAGCTATTTCACGGTATAACTCTTCCATTCTTTCAGTTTTCATATTTTTACTCCTTGTAATTAGTTAACTCAACTCTAAACTTTTCACCATTAATAGTATAATCAACCCCGAATTGCGAAGGTCGAACAGAAGCTCCATCATATATTGGTTTCACTTCAACTGTAACATCTTTTCCTTCCTGCAAGGCACTCTTCCAAGTATTTTCCAGCGATTTATATTCACTCCTATTTAGCGTAGAATTCATAGGTACTAAATTATATGCATGGTTTCGCCTTCGAGTTTACTGCCGATGATGTTGGTGTCTTGTCCGGATTTTGTGGCAAGTGTATCTTTTGCTGTGATTGTGCTTGCTACGTGTGTTTCTGCGTTTTCTTTTACTTCGCCGTTGGCTTTGTTATAGCCTGCATTGATTCCACTTATTCCACCTATTCCGATCCTTATAGAACAGTTTGAAAAAATCAGAGGAAATAGTACTCTATCTCCTCTGATTTTTCATTTAACTATTAAATTCGAGACAAAAAGAACCGTCACCTATGTCTTTTTTATCGGCTTGAATTGTTCCGATATTCCTTAAAGTATCTTTTGCATAGAGTTCAATTTCTCCGCCGGTGATTAATGCGCCGTCTTTTGTTAAATCTTGCGCTTTTAGGGTTGCAGAACTGTTTTAAAAAATCAGAGAAAATAGATTCCTATCTCCTCTGATTTTTCATTTAGCTATTAAGTTTTTAGATAAAGAGTACTGTCACCTTTGTATTAAGTGACCTATTTTCCCAGCAATTGTTTTATGAGCTTTATATGGCTCTCCACTAACACCAAATCTTAAGTAATATTCCTCTATCCAATTTTTCTTTCCCTCTAATAGGTCATTCCAATGATTTATTAATCCCCTAGTTAGAACCGTTATTTCATTTAATACCATTTCTTCAGGTGTTGTTGCCTTTTGTATGCCGGCTCTATCATCATCACCAAATTTTTCAGTTATAAATAAATCAAAATTATACACTTCAAGTTCTCCTCCCTTACCGGGCATGATATAGCGAACAAAAACCCTTCCTAAGTGTATCGTAAATATTAGAGCAAATTCTTTTCCTATAATCGCAAACTGATTTTCATCTAGAAATTCACATTTCATAGCGTATTTTTCAATAATACCTTTAAATTTGCAACTAAAAACTTTTTTATAGTCCATCTATATTCCTCCTATCTTTTGGGCGGAATCATACGCATAGTTACTTCATCATTAATACCTGTTATTTCTGCTAATTTTCTTAGTGGCAAATTTGTTTCTGCTCTAAATGTTTTTAACTTTTCTTCTAATGGGTTTTCTTTTTCATTAAGCTCATCCCATAATTTCATTGCTTGATTTTCTTCCATCCTATTTGCCTTTACATCTATATCAATAAATATATCATTTCCATCCATATTTGTGAATTTTTCTAATTCTTTTATTGCCTCGCTTTTATTTTCTGCTAGTATTCCTAATACTAGCCCTTTATCTATTTCTTTTGCCAAGTCTTCATCTTTTCCTATATATGCTTTATAACTGCTCCATTTATATTGTTCGGCTTTATTTACTATTCCTGCTTTAACGGGGTTTTGATGTATGTATCTTGTTGCCATTAATAAGTAACTATCTTCTTCTATTTTTTGACTTTTATATCTATCTTGAAATAGGTGTCCTATTCTTTTATATTTTTTATTAAAGTAAAAGACATAGCTAATATTTATTCGTTTCATAATATTAGCTATGTCTTCTTCTTTTTCTTGTAGTATTAAATGGGCATGATTATCCATTATACAAAAGGCTATTAGTCCGTATCTATTTTCTTCTTTTTTAGTTTTTAGTATTTCTATAAAGTAGATTTTATCTTGTTCATCTATGAATATATCTTTTTTGTCATTGCCTCTTATCATTATGTGATAATATCCTGTATTACTTCTATCTCTTTGCTGTCTTGGCATAATTATCCTCTCCTTTTTCTTTTAGATTATCATACCAAAACAGCTTTTTCAAGACAAAAAGAACCGTCCCCTATGTCTTTTGCTTTGTCTAATTCTTTTTGTGCTGCGTCTTTGGCTCTATATGAGATTTTATGTACTTCTTCAAATGCAATTTGCCCAAATAGGTTTGCTAGCTCTTGTTGTTCTTCTACTTTTTTCTTGTCGAAGATTTTTCCTAGTTCGTTTAGTGCATTTTGGGTGTCTCTGCTTAGTCCACTTAGGTCTTGGTTTGGATTGCTCCTTATTTCTATTGTTCCTTCTGCTATTGCGGATTTTGTTGTGGATTCTGCTTCTCCTTTGGCTGGTGTTCCTATATTTGGGGTGATTCCTTTTTCGTTTAGTTTTGCATTTTTGTCTGTATTTATATTAACCCCTATACTATTTGCACTATATTCTGCTTTATTTTCTATATCTGAGTAGGTTAGCGTATCTGTTGATAATTTATTTTTATCTGGCGTAGCTTCACTTGCTATTACCGCTCCTTTTAGGTCGGTGTTTTTGCCTACTTCGATGTCAAATCCACCTTGTCCTGCGTGGATACCGGCTTGGTCTGTTACACTTTCGTAGTTGGAGTTGGTTTTGCCTTGGCTTGCTGAGCCATTTATGCTTCCTGCACTTATGCTGATGCTTGCTGATTTGTTCTTTTCATCATAGGTTTCTTTTTCTTGAAGGCTTTCGATGTTTAAATCTTTGCCGACTTCCATTTTTATGGTTTCGCCTTCGAGTTTACTGCCGATGATGTTGGTGTCTTGTCCGGGTGCTTTGATATTTTCACAAAGGAGGTTGTCAGTAACGATTGAAACATCGTACCGCAACCTCCTTTGTTTCTGTTTTTGCAGAATTATTTAGTGCTACTGAATTTAAATTTTAGACAAAAAGAACCGTCACCTTGTATGTTTGTTAGGAGCATTACAAAAATGTAAGGAATGTGGTGGGATATATTGTGGCAACTGCTCTGGCAATGGTTATGGAGGTAGTTGTCCGTTTTGTGGTAGTAATGAGTCTAAGTCATTTTGATTGATTTCTGATAAACCGTATTGGTTTTAGACTTACTATTAAATATAAAAATATTAAGGGTAGTAGAGATTTTTTTATTCTCTACTACCCTTTTGTCAACAGACCCTTACGTCCACTGACCTCGTTATTTCTGTTCGGTTTCTCCCTCGTAGGAACGTTGCGTCATTGATGCTACCGACGGTACTGCCACTACGCTAGGAGCTTCCTAGATGACTGACTGCAGAACTATTATTATGCAGGCTATATTCTATACATTTAGTTGCCGACATTCCATTATTATCAATATTTATTTGCAAAACCTCCAAAATTTATTTCTTTTTTAGTAAGTTCAACATAAATAATGTAGTCAGCTAAGTTCGATTTGATGCTCTCTATTTTTCCGTAAAGAAATTATAGAAATTTTCTTCACTTTGCCCATTAGTTAACCAAAGGTAAAAGTCGACCATTTCCTCATCAGACCACGGGTCAAAATTCACGAATTTTGGTTTTTCATACTCAACGCTAAATGCTTCTACGCCATTGATTACTAAGCGGAAAATCATGATATCGTCGATTTGCTCAGAAATCTCCATTTTGCATTTCCCAGGTTTAAGCAAATATTGTTTTGAATTTCTAAATATAATCGGCCCCGTTTTAGACGAAAACAGCCCTATTATATCATTCTTATTTTTTACATAGTACCCTTTAATAAATTCTACATTACCAATTTCATTTCGACTTTTTTCTTCAAACTTACCTAGGGACGGAAAATATTCACAAACAAAATTATACTCATCATGATTTTTAATGTAAATAGGCTCTACAGTCCGTTTTTCTTCAATAGCCATTCCTTAAATCCTCCTAAAAGATTATCTACATTGGGATTAGGTCTTTGTGCCGCTTCAATAATTTTCGAGTAGTCACCTTTATATTTCTCTGCTAACGATTCAAAAGATGGCCCAAGGGCATCACCATATCTGTTTGTGTTTACTTCATAGATGTATTGTCTTAACTCTGTCGGAGTTGCATCCTTATAGGTAACTCCTAAATCTCTACGTGCTTGATACAGACTTTTTGCAATGCTCTCCTCACTAAGTCCCTGGCTTCGAAGTTCCGTTTCCATAGACTTAAGGCCATTAACTGCATTTTCGTACTCTTGGCGCAAAGGATTATTCTTAATTGAACCACCTATGTCGTTTACCAGCTTATCAACCTGATTCTTCGTAAAATTAGTAGCATTACTCGACCCCTCTATTCTTTTTGCTGTTACGATTACTGGGTCTAAAGTAAATTCTGATAATTTTTGTACTTTACTTAGTTTTGCTACTTTTGTTAATATTTTTGGATTTACCGCTAGTTTTTCTGGTTCTGCTACTGTACTCGCAATAAAATAGGTTACTTCTCCTGCTAACATACCAATTCGATAGTCATAGGTGTTTTCATCTATCATTCCATTGATATATTCATTTTCAATAGTATCGTATTTATTTACCCAGTCTCCACTTATTGCATTACCTATTTCTGCAAATACTGCCCTAAATCCTTGCTCTTTCCCTAAATCATATATTGCATTTGCTGTATCTTTTAAATTTTCTATTGTTTTTTGATAATTAGTTACAAAATCAATTAGCCCTTTTGCATCTTCTTCTACTCCATTTAATATGCCTTTTGTAATTCCAGTTATCTTATGGGCTAGGTCGTTATTTACTGTTCCCGATAGTGCCGTAGATGCTCCAACTTGAGCATTGCTTCCTACAACTTTTGCGGCTGCTCCTCCAATAATTACACTTGCCCATTGTTGCGCATCTGGAGATAAATCTTTTACTAAATTTCTACTGATTTCTGCACTTGTTGCTCCAGTTGCACCTGTGGTAAATGAACCGCCTCCTAATTGGGCTGCTAATCCTCCTACTAAAGCATGAATCGCTGTAATATTCACTCCGCCTTCACACCATGAGGCTAATTGCTCATTTTTTTGCTTATATTGTTGTGCTAATTTTTCTTCTTTTTCTGCTTTTTCTATGTTTCCTGCAACATGGTCTTTTTCTGCTAATTCTTTATATTTTTCTGCTAATATTTTTGTCAGCTCAGCTTCATCTTGTTTTTTTCTAGCTAGGTCTCCTACTGCTTCAAATGCAATTTGCCCAAATAGGTTTGCTAGTTCTTGTTGTTCTTCTACTTTTTTCTTGTCAAATATCTTTCCTAGTTCGTTTAGTGCATTTTGGGTGTCTCTGCTTAATCCACTTAGGTCTTGGTTTGGATTGCTCCTTATTTCTATTGTTCCTTCTGCTATTGCGGATTTTGTTGTGGATTCTGCTTCTCCTTTGGCTGGTGTTCCTATATTTGGGGTGATTCCTTTTTCGTTTAGTTTTGCATTTTTGTCTGTATTTATATTAACCCCTATACTATTTGCACTATATTCTGCTTTATTTTCTATATCTGAGTAGGTTAGCGTATCTGTTGATAATTTATTTTTATCTGGCGTAGCTTCACTTGCTATTACCGCTCCTTTTAGGTCGGTGTTTTTGCCTACTTCGATGTCAAATCCACCTTGTCCTGCGTGGATACCGGCTTGGTCTGTTACACTTTCGTAGTTGGAGTTGGTTTTGCCTTGGCTTGCTGAGCCATTTATGCTTCCTGCACTTATGCTGATGCTTGCTGATTTGTTCTTTTCATCATAGGTTTCTTTTTCTTGAAGGCTTTCGATGTTTAAATCTTTGCCGACTTCCATTTTTATGGTTTCGCCTTCAAGTTTACTTCCTATAATATTGGTGTCTTGTCCGGATTTTGTGGTGAGTGTGTCTTGGGCTGTGATTGTACTTTGGTTATAGGTTTCGGCGTTTTCTTTGATTTTCCCTGTTGCTTTGCTTGCACTTACACCTATAGCTCCAATACTTCCATCACCTAGGTTTATACTTACGCCTATACTAGCTGAACTGCTTTTACTGTCGGTATTGCTGGTATTTTTGTTTGCACTTGCTTGGATATCTAGGTTGCCTTTTGCTTCTAGGGTTATATTTTCTCCTGTTATTTCGCTTCCTTTAACTTTGATATCTCCAGCTGTAGCTTTTATATTTACGTTTTCTCCTGCTGATATTGTGCTTGCTTGTGCTAGTGTTGTATGACTTTGTGATTGGCTTTCGGATTTACTTGTTCCTAGGCTGATATTAATTGATAAGTCACTTTTTTCTGGTGGCTTTTTCGCTTCATTCGCTTCTCCTCCCGTAGCCGTAGGATTATTATTGGTAGTTTGCGTTTGATCGTTTACTTCGGTTCCTTGTTTTGCTTGATTTTGTTTATCTTTTTCTGCTTGTTCAGCTTGTTTCTCTTGTTGTGCTGTTTCTACTTTTTGCTTTTCTTTTATTTCATCATAATCTCGTTTTGCTTTGTATACATAAAGGGCTTTTAGTCGATCGTCTTCTACTTTAGTTGCTCGATCTATTGAGTTTACAACGCCTTTATAGGTATTAAGCGTGCTACTTTCTAGTGATACCGTCAATCCGCTTTGTTTGAATTCGTGTTTTTCTTGTGCATTGTAGTCATTGTCACCATTTTCGATGGTTACGTTTTCTCCGGTGATGTTGATGTCTTTACCGGCGATTACTTCGCTGGCTTTGATATCTACATCTTTGCCGCTTTCTAGGTTTACGTTACCTCCGATGCTACCAATGGTTGAGCCAACTTGTTCTACTGCTTGATTGTCATAGGAGTCTTTTTGTTTTTGACTGCCAATCGTAAAGCCAAGTCCACCACTGCCAAAGATTCCCGATTTTTTCACTTCTTTTTTGTATTCACTTTGGCTTGTTTCGCTAGCAGAATTGATATTGATATTTTCGCCGGCTTTTACGTTGATCTCTTTGTCTGCTGCTACGATAGATGCTGTGATATTTGTATCTTTACCTGTTTGAATTTCTACTTCGTTGCCGTTTACATAGCTTTCTTTGACTTGGTTGATGTTTTGGTAGTCGTAGATTTTTGTTGTGGTAGTTGCAAGTACGCCAACTTTTGTTCTATGTTCTTCGTGTAGTTTTTCATGGTATTCGGTTTCATTTTCTATCGTGACATCATTTTGCGCTTGGATTTTTGTTTTTCCTTGTTCACTGGTGATTTGGCTGCCTTTGATGCTTACGTCTTGTCCTGCTGTAATTTGAATATTTTGTCCTGCGTCAAAGTTACTGCCTTTCACTGTTTCATCTACCGCTCGGTCACGCGTATAGTGTTCGCCTTTATTTCCTGCGTCTACGTCTAGGATATTCAGGTCTTTTGCCGCTGTAATTTCAATATTGTTCCTGGCAGTCGTCGTAATATTTTGCTGGGCGTTTGCGTCTACAGCGTTTAGTTTTATATCTTTGCCTGCCTGGATATTGATGTTTTCAGCATTTAATTGACTTTGCAGGTGATTTATTTCGTCGATTTGTGCACTGGATTTGTCATAGACGACTGCAACGTGTTTTTCTTTTGCTACGGCTGTCATTTCTACGTTATTGCCTGCACTTAAGCTTAGGTCTTTGCCTGCACTTAGCTTGCCGCTTTGGTTCTTGATATCGTTTGTGGCAATTAATTCTACATTGCCTGTTTGTGCGGTAATCGTCGCTGTTTCGCTTAACTCTGTTTGATTTAGTTCTCGGTAGTTCGTTTCTTTTGTTTGCGTTTGGTTGATGATATCTTTTGCCGTTATTTTGATATTGTCTTTTGCTACTACGTTTCCGCTTAAGTTAGCAAAGGTATCGTCAATTTCTAGGTTGATGTCTTGTCCTTTGATTTGTCCTGTCTGATTCGTAAGGTTACCGGCTTTGATTAACGTGGTTTTATCGGCTTGAATTGTTCCGATATTCGTTAAAGTATCTTTTGCATAGAGCTCAATTTCTCCGCCGGTGATTAATGCGCCGTCTTTTGTTAAATCTTGCGCTTTTATACTTGCTAGATAGATTTGCGGCACTAATACGGTTTGTCCATTTACCTCTGTTTCAACTAGCCATACCATATCACTGGTAAGGGCTGCAACTTGCTCTGGCGTTAGTGCTATCCCAATCGTTAAATTGAGTTTTTCCGCTGCAACTGCACCGTTTTCCATCAGGGCTTTGTATTGTTCTAGGTCACTGGTATAACCGCTAAGATATTTTCTACCTGTCAAGTTCGTAATTTGTTCGGTGACGAGTGTTTGTTCATAGTAACCATCGCCTAATCGTTTTGCAACTTTTGCCGGGTCACTTTTTACTCGGTTCAGTAGATAGTCACTGGAGAGGAATTTTTGATAGTTGGCAAATTTCTCATTGGTTTCAATGAGGTATTTTGCACTTGGATCTTCATTGATAGTAAAGATTTTTGTATTGAGTACAAGGTCTTGCATTTGATTGACTGCATTTTGCCCTTGTGTCAGTTTGATGATATCGGTATTTAACTTTAATTTTGTTGTTCCATCGGTTAGGGTAACGGAGGAAATATTGAGCGGATTTTTTTCGGTGGTTTTATAAGTAATTTCTTCTTTGCCGGCATTATACGTTTTATTGTCAATTGTATTTGCCTGAATCGTTACTTTGTTATTTCCCCCAAGTATGCCAAGTCTGGCAATTGGTTCTTCTTGTATTTCATCATAGCTATATGGAATAGTTGTACTTCCATATACCATGTGACAGTGAATATGATGTTTCCCATGATGCTTATATCTCCAGTATTGCACGTCGTTTCCGCGGTCAGCAATGACGATCGTTCCTTGATACCCATAGTTTTCTACGTGATTTCCGCTTATATTGAGGTCTTGTCCAGCAACAACTTTGCTATAATGGTTGATCACATTTGATTGAATATTAATATTGCCATCTGCTAAAATATTGCCTTCTGCGGTTTCAGCTTTAATTACGCCTGTATGAATGTTGCGGTTAAAGGTTCGAATCGCGTTGTAGTAGTCTCCTCCCCAATGTGGAATTCCATAGGAAATGATTTGATTGGTGACATCCCAATCCGTTTCAAAGACCTTTTTTTCATTGGTTAATTGCTGCGCTTGAATCGTAATATCTTTTTTGCTTTCTATATCAGAGGATTGATTTAAGATATTTTGCTCAGCTGTTAGATGAATATCTCCATTGGCAAAAAGCACCGCATCCTCTGTATTGCTGATATTTTTTGCCGTTAACTCTGCCTCTTGGTTGCTAACCAGCAAGGAATCTGTATTTTGAATATCTTCCTTCGCTGTCAGTTTTAGACCATCCGCGTAGATTCCGCTTTGATTCCTATGATAAATATTTTGTGCCGAAATCTCTGTCTTTGCCGCACTTGTCATCGCAGCTGCATCGTTGATTACCGTCTGCTCTGCCGAAAGAGTTAAATTTTTACCACTTTCCAGCATTGCTTGACTTTGATTGGTAATATTGGCTGCTTTGAAGTTAAGATTTTCTTTACTGCTTATTGCAGATTCAGTATTTGTCAAGCTATTTTGAAGCGTATAGTCGGAAGAACCGTCTGCGTAAATCAATGCATGCGTTTTATTATCTACCATATCTCCCACAAGCGATAAATCTGCTTTCGTTTTTATCGTGGCAGTCTGATTGGTCACATTTTTTGCATCAATCTCTAGATTCCCATCACTTGCGATATAGCCATTGGTTTGGTTTTTGAGTTCGCTAGCAGTAATCGTCATTGCTTGATTGGCTAGAATCGCAGATTGACTGTTATTTATTTTATCGGACTTAATGGTCAAATCTTTATTTGCAGATTGCAACGCACCTGCTTTATTCACCATAAATTTTGTATGTACATCAATATCTTGATCGCTTTTAATCGTAGATTGATTATTTTCAATCGCGTTGTTTAAAGAAAGCGACATATCCTTGCCACTGCTCATCATACTATTGGCTTGGTTCGCCAAATTCGTAGCATGTATCGTCAGATTACCCGTGGCATTCAAACTTGCTTGGTTTTGATTTACATCTTCCTTTACCTCAACCTGTATATCTTTTTGTGCTGTAATAAAGCCATTTTCATGGTTGAGCAAATTCTCTGCCTTGATTTCTACATCATCATTTGCAGAAATTTTTCCTGTATTGGTGATTCGTCCATCTGCTGAAAGCTGTATTTTATTTGCCCAAATTTCAGATTGGTTTACATTTAAATTATCACCAATGATGGATAAATTCGTATTTGCTCCAGCATTAATGCCCTGTCCTTCAACCGTAAAGTAATTACGAGGCACGGCAAAGGTAATGTTGCCATTTTGCCAATTCATCACATTTGCCGAGGCTAGGGTTGCATTTGCAGTATTGATACAGCCAAAGCCATTTACTGTAATCCCATTGGGATTGGCAATCACTACACTTGCACGATTTCCGGCTACTTCAAGGAAACCATTTAGGGAAGTCGGCTTTGTTGTTGTAACTTCATTGAGAATAATTCTTGCGCCATTACCGGCAAGTCGGCCATTTCTATCTATATAGCCACCGAGTTGTGTCAATTCATATTTAGTTGCATTGTTTAAGATAAGCCCCTGCTGATTAATATTAAAATCGGTATAAAGATTGCGTGATACACCGTTTTGATTTACCTCAGCAATCTGTACCAAAGGAATGCCATTTGGTGCAGTATCAAGAATAGGGCGATAAAGTACACTGGCACTTGCATCCGCAGTTAGTGGTAGATTGTCCATTTTGGGAACTTCTACCGTTTCCGCTGGTTTTATCGGCGTACTTATTGCAGATAAATCCGGCAGGTCTGGCTGCGTAATTTCAACGATATTTTTCTCTGGATCTGGTTTAGGCTTTGGCTCTAATTCATGCCCTGGCTCAGGAGTTTTGGGTTCAGTTTCAATAACCTCTACATTAACGCCTTGAACATTAAACTCATTATAGGTGACTGTCTTCCCTTTTAGTTTTACATTCCTACTAGCCTCCATGGTTCCTATCGTCGTAATATTTTCGCCACTTGTTATCATTAAATCTGCTTGATTGACAAGCTGAGGAGATTCATCATCTTCCTCGTCTTCTTGATATGGCGCGCCAGCTTGAAGTATTCCACTATTTGAAATATCCTTGTCAGCATTCATCGTAAACTGGTCACGTGCTAAAATCATTGTATTGTTAGTGATTTCATCTTTGCTGTGAATGTCGATAGTTCCTTCGGAATCTATCGTAGTGATAGATTTCTCTTGTTCCCCTTCAGCATTCGTTATTTCATTTTGATTTTTAACAAAGGCAATTTTTCCTTCATTATTTATATAAAGGCTCTGTCCGCTATGAACATCGCCGCCAATATGATATCCAAGCCCTTTTTCTGTTCCGATGAGCTTAATTTTGTTCGCATACATCCCACCTACAGCGGCAATATCTAATGCAATTGCCGGCTTATCACCTTCTGAAGTTAACGGTTTTGCAGTTAAATCGTCATAGTCAATCTGGTTGGTTCCTGTAACTACATTGATTTCATCCTTTGCCCAAATTTCAGCATTGATATTCGCTGCACGCGTAAGTATATCTAATTTTGAAACTGGTTCATACATTTGTCTGCCATCAGCATCCAAATGATTTCCAGTCCCTTGTCCTGCGATCGTTACATTGCCACCTGCTACAGTAAAGCTTTCTAGATTTCCATTGACTATATTAGGCGTCCCTGTAACGAGTGTTGCCCTATCGGCATTAATAAAGCCGAAACCATTCCCCATAATGCCATTTGGATTTGCAATAATGACATTGGCTTTAGTTCCGGCAATCTCTAGCATGCCTTGTAAATTCGATATGTGATTTCCCGTAATTTCATTTAATATAATGGATGCTGAACTTCCATTTAAATTTGGATTTTGATTAATTAACCCAGCAAGTTGTGAATTATATGCTGTATTTGCTGCATTATTATTTAAAATAAGTCCATTTGCACCGATGTTAAAATCTAAATATTGATTATGTGATACTCCATTTTCATTTGGTTTTGCGATATTAATCACTGGCGTCGAATTAACTTCTGTTACGTTTGTCTGATGCGTTGACTCGGGGTCTACTGCAATGTCCGCTGCATAACATAGGTTTGAAAGGTTCAGTGATAAGATCACCGTGTAGACGATAAACTTTTTTAGACTCTCCTGGTATTTTTTCACTACTTTTTCTCACTCCTAAAACTGATGTACTATTTGAAAACCGTAGGTTTTTGGTGCGGTCGTAAATCCATCTGGTTTTTTTATTGGCCAACCGACAAACACATCATATTTTATATTCTCAGCCTCCCCTCTAAAGCCAATCGCTCCACCAGCCAGTTCACTACCAGTAAGATACTCAGCAGATGGCCCCTGCACTTTCCCATAATCTATGGCAGCATAAAAATTATGTTTGGCTGCAATAGGAAATACGAATTCATTGCGAATCACCATCCCATTTTCTGCTGATAAAGATTGTTCGCCATCAAAACCGCGAACGCTATAACGTCCACCAATGCTAAAAAATTCTGAACTGTATAAATAATCTTTCGTGCTTTGTCCACGAATGTTAAGATTATATTTGCCTTTTGCATTGCCAAATTTTAATGGTGTAGCAAAATTAAAATCCATCGTATACATGCTGTATCGTGTTGTTGGCTGTTCGTACATCCCATCAGTAATACCTGGCTGTGCACTAAACCACGGCACGCCTTTTCGATAGTACATTGCAAAGTCCATTACACTTTCACCAAAGTATTGCCTTTGCAAAACCCCAAGCTCTAGCGCTGTCGTCTTTTGACGTTGCACACCAATTTCTGTTCCGTCGATATAGCTTCGCCGTTTTTTCTGTACAACGCCAATTTCAATATCGCTTTTTCGTGTCTGATCACGATAATAATTATGATTTAACCGAATCTGCGTATTGGTCATCTTCCCCGAAGATAAAAAGGGAAGTAAAGTGGTTTCTACTGTTTGATGATATTCATAATCCGATTGACTCAGTGTAAGCGTCTCTTTTCCTAACGGAAGTGAGTAATATAAGTTATGTGATTTTGTTCCTTTTCTCGTATCTTCTGAATTGGCATCTTTGCCAAAGGACAGATAAAATAGGTCATTGATTGAAAATATATTATCTAATGATAAAGAGGTAGTCGCTTGTAGCTTTCCTGTTTCCTTTGCTCCTGAGTCGTCAAAGGATAAAACGCCGTGCCAGTTTTTACTGCGCGAAACTTTTAAGGCGATATTGCTTTCGCCATCCTTTTCGCCTGGTTCAATACTGATATCAACATCTTGAGAAGCTAGTCGCTTCATTTGTTCTAACCCTTGTTCGATATCTCGAATGTTGAGTACATCTCCATGATGAACCGGAAAAGCGTTGACCCAGGTTCCCCAAGTCCCAGGTTTAAAATAAATTTTCCCAATGGTTCCTGCTTGCAAAGATAAGGTAAGCTTTCCTGTAGATAAATCCTGTTCTGAGACAAATACCCTTGTAGTAACATATCCTTTATCCACAAAAGCTTCATTTAGTTTCGCAATAAGTAAATTGATCCCTTGTACGCCAATGCGTTGATTTGCGTATTGATTGAGATATTCTTGTGCCCAATAGAATTTTTCAGCATATTCTCCTTTTAGTTCCATATGCTCAATAAAAAAACTTGGCGTTTCTTCTGGCAATTGAATTTTCGCTAGATTTTCTTGCCCCTCTTGTAAGCTGATAAAATCCTTCGAGGTACGATTTTGAGCATCAGCTTGCGCTTGTTTTTCTGACATCCGGTTTTCTTGCTGTTTTAGCACCGCTGCTTGTTTTGCTTCCATTTCTGATGATGGTCCCGCCAACACCACATTCGCCAATAGCAAACTTGGCACACCAATCGCCAAAATTCTACAGATTTTATTTTTCATTACCAAAATCCCTTCTATATGATAAATCGGCTTATATTCCCTTAGTCATTATATAGTTTCTATATTGAAAATTTTGTCTAAAAAGGACTAATGTACTAATTTTTTATCTTATTTTTATTTATTCATGTTTAAATAAATGGTATATATAAATAAAAATAACCAATATCTTTTTATTTATATATACTATTTATAGTCGCGTGTATTATATCAGTACATTTCTTTCACAAAAATCCCTTCACCACACAATTTTTTATCGACTTGTCTTGCATAAATTGTTAAAATAAAATTAGGTAAATATAACAATTGTGCGTGCGTTTTCTAAAATTCATTACCAACATGTAAGAAGGAGTGGATTCTTATGAAAATATCAAGTATAGCAAGTTCTGGTAGCGTTCCTTATATCATTCCTATTGCTGAAAATTTAGGCTCAGGCGATTCTGTGCCTTCTTTTGGGCCAGCTTATACCGTGGAATTTTCAAATCGTTTTAATAATGAAACCGCTGATAAAGAACTCCCGATTCCAATGATTGCGCCTAAAAAATCCAATGTCACAGAAGATTGTTTGGCCTGTAATGCCCGTAAATTTCATGGTGTATCCAATCAGACTTTAGCTACGGCTTCACCAATAAAACCGATCGGATTTAATCAGACTTCTACACCGATTGATCCTACTGCTGATAATTATCGCGTTGAGGATGAAGTAAAAACGACTAAAGGTACCGAGCTTGTGAGAAAAAGTATTCGTATCTATAGTGCCGTCTGCCCAGTATGCGGACACGGATATATTGACAGCCAGCTTGATTCGGACTCCGGTCTTGGCAAAAACGTTGATATCGCAGCATAATTTTAATTAATTTTCTTATAATACAAAAATGGTGTTGCTCTTTCAGCAACACCATTTTTTTCAGATGTTTTATTGTACTTCTACCCCTGCTTCAAACATGCGATTCCAAGGGAAATCGACATTTACTTTTTTTATTGAGAAATCTTTTAAATGCTCTTTCGCAAATACGTTCATTTCTTCATCTGCACGCTTTGTTACAAAGCCTTGAAGTTCGTCCAAATTGCTATAATTGCCACCTTGCATAGTCGCAATTTCTCCTGCAAGGACTTGTCTTATATTCGCTTGATATGCCCAGTCATCAAGTAGACGAACAGCCAATAAGCGATGGCGTCCCTCAAGTGTCATTTTATCACTGAGAATCCCTTGCCCAATCACAAACCCTGCACTGTTATTTGCTGTATTCCAACCTGAATATGCAACAATTTTATCGAGTAGTTCTTCTTTTTCAAGCGCTGCCATCAAAGAATTATCCGCACCGTTTGCATAGGCAATATCTGCGATTGCCACTGGATAACCTGCACTCAAATACTCTTTCACCTCTTGAACAAAGCTTTCTGTATTTGATTTTGGCTGTACAGTATTCGTTGGGAAATTCGCTTCTCCTGTTTTGCCATCTACATTGGTGTTCACCATTAAGACTAAATCGGCGCGATCAGGCGTTAAGACCGGAATCGCTCCTGCAGCGAATAAATGTGAATGAATAGAAGTCTCAATTGCTTCATCAGAATAAGTTGGTATAGTCGCTCCTCCTACACCATCTGCGTAACGAACAGCTACCAATGGAACATTCCAGGTTTCATCATTAATCGCTCTCGTCAACATAACCATTGCCATTTCATCAATACCCGATAAAGTTTGAAATTGACTAATAGACAAGCCTTGTGCTAATGCATCTAATTGACGACTTTCTTTATGGGTTTGTGAAAACGGTGCATTATCATCTCTTCCTAGTGCTAAGTAGCGAAAAACACCATCTTTTGTTAAATGTATCATTTTTGAGTTAGCGGCAAAGTTTTTAGAACGTCTTGCCATCCAATCCTCTATAGCATCTTGTGGAATAGATTTTTCTAATTTAGCCAGTTCTTTCGTTTCTTTACGAGATAACCCTACACATTCTTTTTTATCTAGCAATGCCGTGTATTGAAAAATGCTGGGTCCATACTTCGCATAATATTCTGGCTCTTCACTGCCAGATGCACGTGGCGTACGCATAATGGATCCAAAAGCATAAATCTCAAGATTCGGATTTTCTTGTTTCAATTTTATGAAATTATCTACTCGATTTAAAATCACAGTTTCGTCGATATTATGTTTTCTCGAACCGACTAAACTCCCATAGAGTAATGCATCCGAAGATAACACAACTGCATCGGCACCTTTAGCATTTGCAAAAACCCATTGCCATAATTCATCTGGCTTACCCAGCATTTCGCGATTACCGACAAATTCATTTGGTGCATTTACGATTTCTATCTCCGTCATTTTTACAGTATCAGATGTTTGCTCAAATGAAATCGGACGATTATCGTGTGGTACAAAAAGAATTTTCCCGTTTGCAAGTGCATCTGGCATCATGATGCCTAAACAACAGGCAGCCACCATTAAGATTTTTGTAAAGCTTTTCCTCAAAAAAATCCCTCCTTATTGCATTATTTTAAAATATTCTTTATTGCATTTTCTACAGATTCAGGCATATTTAGAGAAGTCTTAAATTCTATATAACCGTCTTGGGGCACGGCTTCTTGAATTTCTATCGTATCAATCAGCTTGTACCCATATAGTTCGCTTTTCCCAAAGTCAGACCCAGCCAATACATTCTTTAAATCAAGCGTTACCGTATTGCCTTTTATCTGCATCGGGATTTCTTCTCCCAAATCCATTTTCCCAACAAAATTCTCCATCATAGATAAACTAAACTGCGAGACAAAAAATGATAAAAATCCCTTATCGGGTAATTTCTTTTTCACCACTGTAAATTGGACAGTTGAATTATCTTTATTATGTTCAAATCGATCAATGCGGCATGTCATTTCGACTCTGCCGAGATGAGCAGTATTCGCCTTAATTTTTATTTTTTTATCGCCAATGGAAGTCACTTGCAAATCGGATATATTTTCATTATTTTCAATACTTCGAGCTAGAGATTCATTGAGCAATTCATCTGATACAGCTACTTTTCCTTCCCTTAGTCCTTCTAAAGTTTGTTTATTCCAAGTATCTTTTATTACCTTAATTACGGGTGTAAAATCAGCTACTTTACCTGATATAGCACTTAAATCAATTTGACTTATCCATGATGAAGGTAAATCAACTGGCATATCCATCTTCTTCACCTCTATATTTATAGTGTAATGATTAAACGTACACTATATTATACCGCAATCATACTTTTTATTCCATTTACTTATTTTGGTTAATACTCTATCCCTTTTCGTCTCTCATATCCTGCCAAACATCACGCGCCAGTTTATAAATCTTATATTCACTGCGGGCTGTTTTGTCTCCAATAATCCTGCTTAGATACTGCGTAGCCTTCTCGATTTCACCAAGTCTTCTATGCAAATCGCCAATAAGGTAAATTACCGCATTATCCGTCAAACTTCCAATAGGAAAACGCTCTGTAATTAAGGCACGATCATAGGCTTTTAATGCTAATTCTAACAATTGATTTTCATTTTCTTTATCTTCAACCTCTCGATAGAGCCATGCCAATTTTAAATATAACCCAGCCATTCGGCTCGCCGGAGCTTTTGCTAAATCCGCTATATAAATCGCCAATTTAAAAGCGGTGATCGCCTGTTCCCGCGTTCTGAACTCAGTATGCGGAATGCGAATCTGGCGCGCCATTAAAAATTCGGCAACTCTATCTTTTTCCCGCTCTTTTATCTCTTTAAAATGATTAGTATCTGATGCATAACCACAATGCGGACAAATCCAAATCGTATAATAATAAGGATTAAAATCCTTATAATACGCACAAAAATCGCTATCTTGTTTTATTTTTATCATTCTAGAGCGTAACTTCGTTACAGGCATAGAATAACAACAAATCGGACATTCTTCCTCACTTACATATGTATAACCAATAGACATCCATTCATCTCTCCCTATATCCATATAATTATAGATTACCACAAAAGTTCGCCTTTGCGTTAGACATTATGTAAAAAACAAACTAAAAGCTCCAAAAATCTAAACTAAAAATAAATTTTAAGCGAAAAGAGGACATCACGCGACTTAATTAATGCAATGTCCTCTTCTCCTGTAACTTTTCTATTATTTTTTTAACTTAACCGTTGGGTTGCTTTCAATATGATTTCTATTTAAAGCTGTTATTGCATAATAAAAATCCCCGTCTTTATTATCTACATATTCTTCATACTCCCCTTCATTGTTTCTTACCTTTGCAATTATTTTCGCAGGATTCGTTAAGTCCATCTTTTCCCCTTGATTAAATCGATAAATTAAATAATATTTTGCATCTTGATAATTATTAAAGATAGTAATTGCTTTACTTGTCCCATTATCGTTTATTGCTACTTCCACAGGCTTTGGTTTTTTATCATTAAGCCACGGCATAGAATAAGGAATTGCCGGAAGGCGATAGAGTTCTTTTAATGTTTCTCTAACTCCATTTCTATTATTACTTATATCACTATAAGTAAAATATACACTTCCCTTTACGTTGTCATATTTTTCATTTACCTTTATTTGCTCTGCAAGTTCTGCGACAATTTCATCCTTATAAATACCTTCACCAATGTATAACTGTGTTTTCTTTCCTGCTACTTCATTGTTCCACCATTCTACAACGGTAACATAATTGGAGTTTTTATTATCGGTTGTCCAATATACCTGAGGTACTACATAATCAATCCATTCATTCTGTATCCATGTTCGCGTGTCACAAAAAATTTCATAATAGCTTTCATATCCTTCCGTATCCGATCCAGTTTCGTCATTGCTTTTATTTTTCCATATTCCTGCCGGGCTAATACCAAATTTAACCTCAGGCTTTATTTGTTTTATCGCTTGACTTACTTCTGCAACTAATTGATTAACACTGTCTATACGAAAAGCTTCCAATGATTTTCCTTCGCCATACTGCTCATAGGCAATCTTATCATCAATATTTTTTTTTGGATAAAAATAATCATCAAAATGTATACCATCTATATCATAGTTTTCTACAATTTCTTTTACAGTATCTACAATATAATGTCTTACTTCAGGAATTCCAGGATTATAGTAGAGTTTATTATCGTATTCAATTACCCATTGTGGATGCTGCACAGCAAAGTTATTAGGTGCTAATTGATCATTTTCCGCGGGCAAACTCGTCACTCGATAGGGATTTAGCCACGCATGAATTTCAAGATTTCTTTGATGCGCTTCTTTTATCATAAATTCTAGCGGATCATACCCCGGGTCTTGTCCCTGTATACCAGTGAGAACCTCTGACCATGGATTTATCTTCGATTGATATAACGCATCTCCTTTTGGTCTTACTTGTACAATCACCGTATTAAATCCAAGTGAACTAACATCATCCAGAATCTTTATAAATTCTTCTTTTTGCGCATTTATATCCCCTTTCGTTGACGGCCAATCCAAATTAAAAACCGTGCTAATCCAAACTGCTCTTATATCACGCTTAGCAGCATTTCGATTAACTTCTTCTTTTGCACATCCGATCATCTGTGTAGCGACGATTATTACTAAGCTAATTAATATCAACTGTATAAACTTTTTCATCTTTCTACCTCATTCTTTCGTTTACGCCCAAATATAAAGTAACACCTTTCATTATATTATTTTATATTAACTCCTAGTTAATATACCTCTTTTATTTTTGTTCGACCGTACTCTTTTACTTTCCAAGTAATCCGTCTTGATCTAATAAAAAAAGAAGACTACCTCAGATGGAAATATTTCCTTTTGAGGTAGCCTTATCGTTTTATTCTCTTTTTATTTTTTTACTTTACCTGATTTATCGAGTTTCATCTCTTCTGCATTTTTTATCGCTTCTTCAGGTACTTTTATTTCTTCATTACCATCCATAGGTTTTATTTCAGTATTCATTGTGATTGTAGAGGCATCTAAAAATTGTTTAACTGCAACTCTGTCCCTTAATTTCATTTCTGGGAACTGATCCATAATTGCATCTGCCGATCTTCTTACTGTGTCAGAAAAATCTAACGTTGTAGTAATAGATTTGTTCTTTTTATCAAGGTGCTCCTTATATGGCATTTCACCTATTTGATTCATTACGGTTTTACAAACACTAATAAATTGTTTTTTATCTGCTTCATTTTTAAATACGTCCTTATCCTCTGATAATGAACTTTCAATGAATTCACCAATTGGGGAAAAATCGAAAATATATTCGGCATCTAACGAATCTTCCGTTTCATATTGAATCGATACTGATTTAATTAGAGCCAGTTGCATCTCCATAAGCTCTTTTTCCGATGACGTTCCTTTAAAATTTTTAAATTTTTGTTTGTACCATTTTTTATTGTCTAACGTATACACTTCCAGGTCATTTCCCTTTTGTTGAGCATACTGCATCACCTGAACTTCATTTGCTGTTTGACCAAGCATTTGAAATGTCATTTTATTCGTAACTTTATATACAATTGGTTCCGAGCTCTTTCCAATAACATTCATATCAAGATTCAGATTTCCCATTGGAGTCTCTGCATTAATTAAAATATGCGCGGTTAAATTTTCAGCATAAAAATCCTTATGTAAATCCATTAGGTATTGCTTCGCATCCATATTATTTGGTTGCTGCGCCGCAAAAACTTCCCGTTCAGTTGAAAAATTAAGCAATAACCCAAGAACAATAAAAATTCCAAAAATTATTTTTTTCATCTACGATCTCTCCCTATTAATTATATAAACGTCACTTTACTCCATTCCAGCATAACACCTATTTAATCCCAATTCAATCCTTTCTTTAAAAACAACAGCATAACCGGTAATTTTTATGCTAAATTGCAAAAAAATTTCCCCCGTAGTATGCTAGATACTAGTTGATTCTGAACTCAACGATTGCTTTATATTTGAAATGTAAGGAGATGTTCTTTTGTTTAAAAATTTTTTGGAGCTTGCTTCCCATCCAACGAGTATTTTCGCCTTGTTAGGCATTGCCATATTACTTTTTGCTCTTTTTCGCATAAAAAAGATACAATTAACGCCAAAATTAATTACCCATATGGGCCTTATGATTTCTCTCGCCTTTATTTTGCATCAAATTCGAATTTATCATATGCCACAAGGAGGAAGTATTACGCTTGGCTCAATGGTTCCACTTCTATTTCTCGCATTTTGCTATGGTCCAGGAATTGGATTCCTCGCAGGATTCCTTTATGGCGTAATCAACCTTCTCTTTAACCCTTATATTTTACATCCTGTACAAGTATTATTTGACTATCCGCTTCCTTATATGGCAATTGGCCTTGCAGGATACTTCCCTAATCGCCTTTTTCTCAGTACTACGCTTGCTATTATAGGTCGGTTTATTTGTCATTTCATCTCTGGTATTGTCTTTTTTGCCTCTTATGCGCCCGAAGGAACTTCCCCCTATTTTTACGCTTTTATTTTTAATGCCAGCTATCTATTCCCAGAGCTTATCATTACTTTAATTTTATTGAAACTGCTTCCCCTAAAAAATTTAATGCAACAGGCAAAATAAAATAGATAAAAGGGCTGTTGCACTAGCGAAATTTTTCGCAGGCAACAGCCCTTATCTTATTTTTTAACGACGACGATTATATACATTCTCGTCTTCATTTTTTCTGCTTTTAAACTTATCCCAAAGTGTTTTTCCTAACAAAATTACGCCACCAAAAATAAGTACATTAAGCATCAAGCCCATAATATCTGACATAAAACCATTCATGCCAAACATGCTTCCTAACATGCTGCCAAGCATCATACCACCAGCGAATATCCCTATATTACGCATCATTCCACCAAATGGTGAAGCTGATTTCGTTGCAGCGCTATTTACTGCACTGCTTTGCGCTTTCGAGTTTGCCGCAGGTGCTTTATCACTATAACTGTTTGCTGGCGCTGATTCTTTATAGCCATCCTTTTGTGGCTGAGTTTTATTCACTGGTGCTTTTTGCGTAGTTTTTGGTGCAGACATTTTTATTTTACTCCCACCAATCGCTGCATAACTCACTGTATAAACACTAAAAAAACATAACAACAAAATAGCAAATACTCTACAAAATTTCATCTTATTCCTCCTGATGCGCTTTAATATCTTCTGGAAATGCATAAATTTCTGATAATGTTGGTAATTCACCTGACAAATAACGATCAATATCGTGAACATCAATATAAAAAGAACAGTTCACTTCCAAGTATCCTTGTTCTTTTCCTCCACTCACATTACGAATCGCCATTAATCGTTCTCTTAGCGCCAACGTTTCCTCTTGGCCCGCAGTCACATCCAAGCGAATCAAAGGAACTCCATATTCCCTAAGTACATCATGCAAAGTCAATCGTTCTGACATCGAATCCTCCATTAAAATAAATTTTGCTACTTTAATTACACTTCGTTCTTCCCTAACTATTTTCCTCTAGAATTTATTTACTAAACATTTATTTCCACAGTGAAAATTCATCTCTCTTATGCAACCTTTGCTTTTCCCTGCTCCCAAGCTGATAAAATCGCAAAGTTATTACAATACATCGCTTGGCAAATACGCTTTAATACCATCAATCTCAATCATTATTCCCGCATACGCCGTTATCGGAAACACAGTAAACATACAAATATCTACTACAACTTTTAGCAAAAAAGATTTTTCATCTATACCCCTCCAAGCATTTTTTATGCCTATAGATTACTACATAAAATATAAAAATTCTATTTTTTACTAGACATTATGATTATTTATGATATAATATGCAATTGTATTTAGCAATCGAATATTTAGGAGCAAGGTGCCCGTTTAGGGCTTAATAGGGAAATCGGTGCAATACCGATGCGGTCCCGCCACTGTAATAGGGAGCAAATCCATATGATGTCACTGAAGCGTATGCTTTGGGAAGGCTTGGATAAGCGATGAACTAGAGCCAGGAGAACTGCCTGCTTAACAATTACCGTTGACCTACGAGCGATAGGGAGGGAATTTTTAGGGCAGTATTTTTTCTGTTTAAAAATATAACTTCTTCTGTGGTTTTACGCAGAAGAAGTTTTTTTATTCATTAGCATCTATTTTTTCGCTGTTTTGCCCTCTTAATATTTCGTTATTTTTCTACGGTAAGAGGCAAAATTAACAACACAAGGAGATTTCCAAATGAGAAAGAAAAACATAGCGATTATGATTTTAACAGCACTTACATTATCTACGACAGTTCAAGCTGCACCAACGGAGGAATTGGATGAATATTCATTAGATACTGTGATTGTTACAGCAACACGAACAAGTGAAAGCATAAAAAATGTTCCGGCAAATGTTACTGTAATCACTACCAAAGATTTAGAAAAGAAACAAATTTTTAGCGCACGCGAGGCACTGCAAAACGAAGTTGGTTTTTATTTATCACCAACGGCGGAAACGAAAAACGGCTTATCACTGCGTGGATTTAGCGGTCAAGATATTCTTGTTTTATATGACGGTCAACAAATTAACTCCGCTTTTGACGGTAGTATCGCCTGGGATTCCATTCCGCTAAATAAAATCGAACGCATCGAAATCGTTAGAGGTGCCGGATCATCACTCTATGGTGGTCATGCTGTTGCCGGTGTTATCAATATTATTCCCAAAGAATCCACTGGCGAAACGAATGTTGATATGAACGTATCTTATGGCAGTAACAATACATGGAAGCGCGGCATAAACATAGATGGTGCAGTCAATGACGATCTTTCTTTTAACATCGGTTATCAAAAACGCTCTACGCAAGGATATCGCGGCTATTATAAAACGGCCTCTGGAAAGACTACTGGTTCTTCCTCTTCAACCGCTGACCTTCCAACGTTAGGAAGCGGACAATATGTGATTGGCGGTCGCGGTGAAAAATCGAAAATCAGTGAAGATTATTTTGTCGACTTCACCTACGATATTGACGATAATCGTTCAGTAAAATACTCTTATACACACAATAATTATAATTACGCTTATAACAATCCTTTTAGCTATATTTACGATAGCGCTGGGAATCAGATATTCAAAGGAACGATCCTTACACAAGATGGCAACTATGTAACCATTAAGCCTTCCGACTACCTTGGTTATATTGGTGAACGCGAACAAGATATACATAAAATAAACTACCGTGATGATGAAAATCAAATTAAAATTGGCATTGGTATGACTGATTTGAAGAAAGAAGGCTATAGCTCTGCCGATTCATCCGCCACCTCTACTGATTGGGATGGGAAAGGTAGTTTGGCAAGTTATCCAAGCAAAAATTATAATTTTGATTTCCAAAAAACATGGGAATTTGATAAACATAATGTGATTGCCGGCTTCGCTTGGATGAAAGAAAAAATGACTTATACCTCTTACGGCTTGACCAATTGGAACGATTGGAATTCTATTTCTTCGCTTAACAGCATCAATAGTGGCTCGACCCATACCCTTGCTCTTTTCGCCCAAGATCAATACACTTTGTCTGAGCAGTGGAAAGTATATACGGGCGTGCGTTTTGATCAATATAAAAAAGAAGGGGGCTACTCTTATCTTGCTTCAGGCAATAGTAGGCAGGATTTCCCTAGTAAATCATTTAGTGAAGTAAGTCCGAAAATTGCTTTTGAATACACGGCTGACGATAGAACCACTTATTTCACAAGCTATGGACATTCCTTCAACCCACCAAGCATTTACAAACTATATCGCCGCGCCGGCACTTCAATGTCAAGCGTACAAGCAAACCCAGATTTAGAGCCAGAAACTTCAAATACCTTTGAACTTGGCATGAAACGAGACTTAGACGATAATACTTCCTTGGGAATTACACTCTTCCATGTAAAAACTAAAGATAAAATTGCCTTAGCTACAAAAAATGGTGTCAAAGCTTATTATAATCTTGATAACGCCACAGCCAAAGGTGTTGAACTTGAATTAAAACATAAACTAAATGACAATTGGTCTTCTTATTTTAATTACACTTACGAACGCGGCGAAAACGAATCTAACGACCAAACGACCCGCAATTGGGATATCCCAAGACATTTATTGCATACAGGAATAGATTATACTTATGGGAAAGCAAATTGGGGACTCGATGCACAATATGTCAGTGAAAGACAAAGCCCCGATGCTGATACAGGGGAATATGGTTCAGAAGATGCCTTCTTCCTAATGAATACTTATCTAAACTACAAAGCAACAGATCAAATCGATTTACAGTTTGGAATTCAAAATTTATTAGACCGTAAATTCTATGCAAGCGAAGCAACAAGCGGAAGAACCTATACGTTGAGCGTCAACTATTCCTTCTAATATAAAAGGATAGTGATATTTGAAATGAAAAGGTTTATCGGCTATCTAATTGGACTCGTTCTTTTTTATGCTCCGTTTGCACTTTATCAAAAATTTTTATTTTATCTATTGGGTAAAACAAATTATGCGGATATTCATGATTTTTGTTTGCGTATTCCCCTTGAACATATTTGGCGCGGCCGAATTTTTGAACAGTTTACAATAGAAACAATTACAATGTTTTTATTTATCTCTTCCGCATTTTTCCTTGGTCCATTTTTTTGTGGTCGTCTATGTATTGCAGGTGCGCTAGGTGAATATTTAAGCCAGCTAATCCCTCATAAAATTCAAATCAATTGGACGCGTTATATTGATCCCGCACCCGTTCGCTATGGAATACTTATCGGGTTTCTATTATCCCCATTGATTGGTGGGTATTTAGCTTGTGCATTTTGTAATTATCGCTTAATCGAAGCGGGTATTTTTTACATCTTTATGGGGGAAAGAACCGTTTTATCCTCTTCTGTTCTTTTCACTGCTATTCTCTGGCTCGGTTTGTTTGGCTTATTTACCAGAGGAGGACGTGGCTTCTGTAATTTTATTTGTCCTGTCGGCGCAGCACAAAATCTCATTCATTGGCTTGGCTCTAAATTTTCTTTTGTATTGCGTCTTAAAATTAACCATTCACATTGCATTCAATGCGGTAAATGCGTAGATCGATGTCCAATGGGCGCACTCCAGATACAAAAAAATATGCTCCATCACCATGCGCACCATTGTATTACTTGCAAACAATGTATAGAAAGTTGCCCTGTAAAGGCAATCTCCTATACTACGGAAAAAAAGAGTCTTAAGCATCAGGAAGTGAATTTATGCAACAAAAAATAAGTAAGTATGCCCTCACACCAATCTTTGCGAGTCTCACTATTTTTTCAGGGAGTTGCACCGGAACTTGCGGGAATTGCACTGGTGCCTGTGTCAGTGGGATTGTACTGGCAGGCACAATCTGTGGAAACTATTGCTTGGAGCGCAATAAACATTCGAATAAGAATTCTAATACATTTGGAGAGCGTTTGAAATGAGCTACAAAAAGCAATCCCTTATTTTTATTTGCAGCATACTTATTGCAATTTGTTCTGGTTACTATGCAACAAGTCAGCGTGCTGAAACGTTTCACTTCAAAGTAATCATGCCTAAACATTCACAAACAGAAACAATAAATCTGGCAACATTAGGATTTCCTAAAAAGGTATTGCAAGGCGGGCAAATCCGTATAATCAGCGATAGACAATCCTTTCAAAATAATAGCGCTGCCCCATTACATTTAAAAATTACCATGACAGGGTTACCCGCCGATTTAAAAATCTATACCAAGAGCGAAGGTTGGCAATGCTTTGATTCCCCTTTAGAAATCATCATTGAACCTAACCAAAGAATTCTGCTCGGGATCGAAACAAATCTTTCACGAAAGAATTCTTTCCTGCCATTCATCGGCAATATTGATTTAACGATAGAGGAATTGAATCAACAAAACCGTCTTCATATACACAAGTTTGAACTTGTAAACTTATAAAACTGCGCACAGAATGAAATTTTTCATTCTGTGCGCAGTTTTTCTTTAATCCTCTATTAATAATTCCGATATTGCCATAACTGATAAAAAAGTTGTTTGCGCGTAAGCAAGTCTGCAAAACTACCATGTTCAACAATTCGTCCATCTGCCAAGACAAAGATTTCGTCCATTTTTTCTAATCCTGCAAATTGATGCGTAATTAAAATTAAAGATTGTTCTTTGGCGTTGCTTAGTACCGTGTCCATAAAAACCTCTGCGTTTTTGGCATCCAGATTCACCGTAGGCTCGTCTAATAGAAGAATTGGCGCTGGCTTTAATAACGCTCTTGCCAAAATTAAGCGTTGTCTTTCGCCCCCCGATAACTTCTGTCCATTTTGTCCCACGACAAAATCCAGTCCCTCTGCCAGGGAGTTTACAAAGCTAAGTAATCCAACCTTTCCCAGAACTTCAAACATCTCTAGTTCCGTTGCCTCAGGTTTGACGATGAGAAAATTCTCGCGCAAAGTCGTATGAAAAATATGTGATTCCTGCGTAACTGCACAAAAATATTTACGCACATCTTCCGCTTCCATTTCCTGATACGAAACTGCCCCCAACGTAATTTCGCCTTGTTCATACTCCCAAAACTTTAAGAGTAAATTTACCAAGGTACTTTTTCCCGAACCACTTTCGCCAACAATCGCAATCTTTTTCCCTGCTGGAATCATGACAGATAGATTTTTTAGCACCGGTACTTCCTGCTGATACTGAAAGGATACCCCTTTTACCACTAAATCAAGCAGTTTTGCAGGTAACTGTTTTTCTATCGGCGATTTTTGTTCATGCGCTGCATCCGCAACAGAAAAAATTGATTTTGCCGCCGCCAATGTAGACGCTCCGTATTGCCAAACAGCCGGCAACGGAACTGCCGCTTCAAAACTACTTTGCACCGTGAGTAAAAGGACAACGAGCCAAACACCACTTAACTCACCCTCAGCAACGCTATAACAAAACACTAAAAGTACGAAGAAGTATGCGAGATTTACGACTGTCGTAGCAATCGCATGATTTAAAGCCGTAATTTTTATTTCCTTGACCTGTAACTTTGCCAAGTGATTTTGCATTTCTTCAAGATTCATCAAATAAGACTCTACTTTGTTCGCAATCGTAAGTTCTGCAATTCCTTCAATTCCATCTAAAAGTAGACTTTTTTGTCGAGCTTCCACAGGAGATAACGATTGCATATGCAAACGCTTATACTGTCGAACACACATCGGCACTACCAAGCCAATCAGCAAAAAGGCAAAAGCAAAAATAAAAAATGCTGGCGGTGCAAAGTAAAGTAGGATTCCACCTACTGCAATCAAAACTAAAAATGCTGTAATTAGTGGGGAAATAACTCTTAAATAAAAGTCCTGTAACCGCTCAATAGAGGTAGTAAGCAAATGAAACAATGCACCAGTTTGCCATATCTGCAGTTTTGCCGGTGCCTGTACTTCTAATCTTTGATAACACCAAACCCGAAGCTGTGTAATGATGCGAAAAGTTGCATCGTGTGCAAAACACCGTTCTGCATACCGAAGCACTGCTCGTAAAATTCCAAAAAAACGCACGCCAACAATCGCTAAAGACAATTCATAGATAAATGGGTGCAAGGCTGCTGTTGCAATCAAATAGCCCGCACATGCCATAAGCATCGCTGAGCTCATCACCGTAGCCCAAGCAAAAAATAGTGATAAAGCAATATGCCATCGTACAGGATAAATCAGGCGCAATAATCGAAGAAATGTCTTCATGATAAAGCCCCCTTATAGGCTTGATATAAAGCCGCATATGTACCATTGCGCGCAATAAGTTCCTCATGACTCCCCATTTCACAAATTCTTCCCTGCTCCATAACCACGATTTTATCCGCTTTTTGTGCAAGCTTTAATTTATGGGCGATAAAAATCAGCGTCCGATTCGTTCCCAGGGCATCAAGTGACTCCTCAAGTTCCCTTTCTGTCTTCACATCAATTCCCGCTGTCGGTTCATCAAGAATAACGAGTGGTACATCCTGCAAAAATACTCTAGCTAAGGCGAGTCGCCGCTTTTGTCCACCACTTAAGCTCTGTCCACCATCACCAATTTTCGTTTCATACCCTTCTGCTAACTGCATAATAAAGTCATGTGCTTTTGCTAATTTCGCAGCTTGCTTAATCTCTTCTAGCGATGCGCGCTTTGCCAGGGCGATATTTTCAGCAATTGTTGCTTGAAAGATATGTGGATTTTGTCCAACGTAAGCGATATGGCTAAACCAGCTTCGCTTCGTTAAATTCTGTAGATTTCGCCCATTGATAAGGACTTCTCCCGTTTGCGGCGTAATAAACCCTAAGATTGCCCGAATCAGCGTCGTCTTGCCTGCTCCACTTGTACCCACAATCGCAATTCGCTGATTCGCGGGAATATCAAGTGAAACGTCATCTAGCGCAAATGTGGACTTATTTTCATAAGCAAAATTTACTTGCTGAAACTCTATCGCAACATTTTGCGTACAAAAACCTTGTCCAAACTCTCCGCGCATTGCAAAACCCTCGCCAAGTCTTTGATAAATGTGCTGGGCTGCTGTAACCGCCGTAATCGCACTATGAAAAGCACTCCCCAATTGGCGAAATGGCTGGTAAAACTCTGGCGCAATAAGTAGTAGAAAAAACGCCAGTAAAAAATCTATTTCTCCGGAAAGAAGTCTTAGACCAACTGTTACCGCAACAAGTGCAACGCTCAAAGTTGCAACCATTTCTAAAACAAGCGCGGATAAAAAAGCCACCCTAAGTACAGACATCGTTGCCGTACGAAAGTTTTCCGAACTTCGCCGTACCAACACTTCTTGATCTTTGCTCCGTCCGAACAATTTTAGAACAGTGAGACCCTTCATTACCTCAAAGAAATGCTGACTAAGATGTGACAACGTTTTCCACTGACGCTGATTCGCTTTTTCTGCCCTTTTACCGATAAGAATCATAAAAATCGGAATAAGCGGTGCAGTTATACAAAATAAAAATAATGTAGACAAATCAAGTGGCAAAACAACGCCGATAATGACAATAGGTACAATCGCCACTGTAATCAACTGTGGTAAAAATTTGCTAAAGTATTCATCAACTGATTCAACACTTTCTGTCAGTAGATGAAGTAATGCACCATTTTCTTCACCATTTAAGGTAACTGTACCCGCCATAAAAATTCTTTGCGAAAGTTCTTTACGCAAGCGACTTTTTACCCTCACTGCAATTTTTTTTGCCAGCACATCAATACCCCAAATACATAGTGGCCTTAAACATAGAAAGAGAAGCAGCACCATAAACTGCGGCACTGCTTCTTCTACCGACCGACTCTTCAAAAACACCCCATCTACAATCCACGCGGTAAAATACGCTCCGCCAACAATACAGATAGACTGTAAAAATTGTAGTAAAGCAAGAAAAAATCCTCTTTGGTATTGATCTCTCACTTCTTTTGTCAATCGTACATCTAACATATCAATACTCCAAATTTTTCGCCGTCACACGTTTCCGAAATACCCAATATGTCCAAGCCTGATATACAAGAACAATTGGTACGAAAACTATCGCAGCAATCGTCATAATAGATAGAGTATACTGCGTAGATGCTGCATTGTAAATCGTTAGACTCCAATCAGGATTTAAACTAGACACCATTAAGCGTGGGAATAACCCTACGAAAAAAGCTACCGTCGTACAAATAATCGCCAACGCACCACAAGTAAATCCAAGTCCGTACTTTTTCATCCACGCCAAGCCGTAGCCAATCACAAAGACTACTGCCGCAATCGTCAAGATGCTTCCTGCTGCTATACTGGAAAATAAATCTGTATTTGTATACGTCATCATCATACACGCTACAAATAAAAGAATTGCCAATGCACCACACTTTAAAGCAACATTACGCGAGCGTAAAACAAGATATTCTTCCGTCTTAAGCGTAAGGAACATCGCCCCGTGGAATAAGAAAACGAAGACAAAGGTAAGTCCGCCTAAAATTGTATAAGGCGATAATAAATCAAAAAAACTACCTACATAAATCATCTTTTCGTTTATCATAATGCCTTGCAAAAGATTTGTTACTGCCACACCCCATAAAAATGCCGGAACTACACTGCCGAAAAAAATCAACCAATCCCAAGTGTTGCGCCATACAGGGCTTTCATCTTTACTGCGGAATTCAAATGCTACACCACGACCAATCAATGCCAATAGCATTAGGAACAATGCCAAGTAAAAGCTGCTAAACATCGTTGCATATACATGGGGGAATGCCGCAAACAATGCACCACCAGCCGTAATCATCCAAACTTCATTTCCATCCCAAACCGGACCAATCGTATTGATAATCATCCGACGCTCAATATCATCTTTCCCTAGGAACGGCAACAACATCCCCACACCATAATCAAACCCTTCAAGGAGAAAAAATCCAGCAAATAAAACCGTAATTAAAATAAACCATACAACGGTTAAATCCATAAGGAGCCGCCCCCTTTCTGATTTTCAGAAATTTTTTCAGGTCCTTTTTTTATAAATTTCATCGTTAAATACGCTGCCGCAACAAATAAAACGGAATAAATTAACGTAAACCCAATTAAGGAAATAGCAACTTCAGTTCCTGTAATATTTTGCGAAATTGCTTGATCTACTTTCTGTAAGCCGACAACCATCCATGGCTGCCTGCCGCCCTCCGTAATATACCAACCTGTCGAGTTTGCAATATACGGCAATGGAAGCATACATAACAGCGTTCTTAATACAATCGGATACCGCTCTAATCTTCCAGAGAAAAACAAGAACCCACTTAAAAAGAGAATTCCCAACAAAATCATTCCCGCTGCAATCATGATTCTAAAACTCCAAAACATTCCGGCTACATCAGGAATATAGTTCCCAGCACCATAAGTTTGTTCAGCTTTGGCCTGCAACGCTTTTAACCCCTGCACCTCTCCATCAAAAGAATTATAAACCATGAAAGTCAGCATCCCTGGAATGGCAAGTTGCTGCCTGTTCTCCTGATTCACTTCATCTATTGTTGTATATATCGTAAATGGTGCCGGATTTTCCGTCTCCCAAAGTGCTTCCACCGATGCCAATTTCATTGGATGATAATGCCCTAAATATTGTGCCTGCAAATGTCCACTGCCCATCACAGCTAATAAACCAACAATTGACCATACTACGCTGAATTTAAAAGAAGTCTTAAATACATCTAAATATGTTCTTCTTAATAAATGATATGCACTAATGGATGCAACAAAAACACCTGCCGTTGCAATCCCTGATAATACGGTATGTAAAAACTGTCCTGCTAAATACGGATTTGTCAAAAGTGCTACGAAATCCGTCATTTCTGCCCGTCCGTTTTGCAATGCATATCCTACAGGATTTTGCATGAATGAATTTGCAACTAAAATCCAAAATGAAGATAAATTACTGCCGATTGCAACGAGCCAAATACAAGCTAGATGCACTTTCTTAGATAGTCTGTCCCAACCAAAGATCCACAAGCCTAAAAATGTAGATTCAAGAAAAAATGCAGTCAATGCTTCTAGTGCCAGCGGCGCACCAAAAATATCCCCCATAAACCTTGAATACTCTGCCCAATTCATACCAAAGTGAAACTCTTGTACAATCCCTGTCACAACGCCCATCGCGAAATTAACCAAAAATAACTTGCCCCAAAACTTCGTCATGCGCCGATATACATCTTTACCTGTCGCTACATAAAAAGTTTCTAACAAAGCGATAAAAAGCGATAGCCCCAATGTAAGCGGTACAAACAAAAAATGATATACTGTCGTAATTGCAAACTGCCATCTGGATAGCAAAATTGCCTCCATATCTCTCACCTCAAATTCCTTATATTTATTTAAGTATAATCTTTCCATTTAAGTTAGTCAATAAAGGTTATTATTTAATACACTTTCAAATATTTGAATTATTTGACATAAAAGATATTTTTATTATATACTTAAAATATTATATTATAGCCTTTTGTTATATTTTATATACTTACATTTTGATTCTTATTCTTTCAATAAATTTAGGAGAAATTATAAATAATTTCTCCTATTTATTTTATTTTCATATTTTATAAGGATATTCTTCTAAAGGGCAAAATAATTATTCTTGTAATCTGTGAAAGTAAATCATATCGCCTAATTTTATCCGATGACTAATCTGCTCATCTAGCGAAATCAGTGATTCACACAAAATCAAAGCTTTTGGTTCGCACCTTTACAGACTCCCAACTTCTATATGTTGGAGTTATACCCCACAGAACACAAGCGAGCAGATTAGTCTCTGGATAAGGTCGGCTAGGCTTCAGAGGGAGTAAAACTTCATCTGAATCAAGTCTACTTTATTAAAAAGCGGGGGAACCACTATTGGGGTGAATGTCTGTAATAATACAGCTAGGGAAGTTATCTTTCTTTCCGAATCCGTCAGCTAACCTCGTCGGCGCAAAAAAAGGAGGAGTTCTATTGAAAAAAATCAAGGTAGGTATTTGGGGCTTTGGGAAAACAGGTAAATTAATAGCAGATGAATTTTTAAAAGATTCACGTTTTGTACTCTCATGGGTAGTGAGAAAAAACAAAATAAAACACTCAAAATTTGCCAGCAGCGATTTAGGTTATGAAACTAATATAGGAAAAATAATCCCTATTTCAGATGTATCCGATAATTTTTTCTTAAAAAACCCTGTAGACATCTTGGTTGATTTTTCTCACAATTACGGCGTCCATTCTTACAAAAATGCTGCAAAATCAGGAATAGCTATAATTTCTGGTGTCTCTAATTATCAGCCAGAAGAGTTATCCTTATTAAAATCACTTTCAGAAATTACACCCGTACTTTATTCTCCCAATATTACACTTGGCGTTACCTTTTTAATGGTAGCTTCACATGTGCTAAAAAAAATTATTCCTAATGCAGATATTGAAATTATTGAAGAACATTTTAAAGGAAAGACTGAAGTCTCCGGAACTGCAAAAAAAATTGCCCAAACTTTAGAATTAGATGAATCTAAACATATAAACTCGATTCGAGTTGGTGGTATCGTCGGCCGGCACGAAGTTATTTTCGGCATGCCAAATCAAACAATTCGATTATCACACTCAAGTATAAGTCGTGCCGCTTTTGGACAAGGAGCCATCTTTGCAGCAAAGCACCTAATCGGCAAAATGCCAGGATTATATTCAATGGAAAGTATTATTGCTGATATGGTTCGCAAACACTGCCCCACTTATTAAGAAAATAATGAATTTATTTAATGATGAATAAAAATAGGAGTGGTTATATTATGTTTAAAACAAATGAATATTTCGATGGGAATGTAGTCTCTATTGCATTTAAAAATCAGGAAGGGTCTGCAACTGTAGGCGTTATGGAAATCGGCGAATATGAATTCGGCACTTCTTCCACAGAATATATGACTGTAATCAGCGGTAGCATCTTGGCAAAACTTCCTGGAGAAACAGAATTTAAAGAATATCTGCCTAACCAAACTTTCATCGTTGAATCAAACAAAAAATTCCAAGTAAAAATCGCTGAGCAAACAGCCTATTTATGCTTTTATAAGTAATTCAATTAGTAAACGTCGTCTATAATAATTTTGTGGACGACGTTTATTTTAATGTTTTCACTATAATAAACTCACGTTTAAAAACGATAATAATTATCAGTTAATAGTTTTTATGAAAAACTATGGTTATTTATGAAAATTAAAGTAAATGAGAGTAAATATGTTAAAAATCATCTTATATCCTCCTTTAATAGAATTTTAAACTTTCAGTTAATTTGTTATAATGAAGCACGTCAAGCAAGCAAAACTTGAATATTACTAAAAATTAATGAAATTAAAATACTTAATACAAACGGAGGATTTATATTATGAAAAAATTTGTATGCTCAATCTGCGGATATGTTCATGAAGGAACTGAACCACCAGCACAATGTCCTTTATGCAAAGCTCCTGCTTCTAAATTCGTTGAACAATCTGGTGAATTAGTATTTGCTGATGAACATCGCATCGGTGTTGCACAAGGCGTTGATGAAAAAATTCTTGAAGGGCTACGCCAAAACTTTAATGGCGAATGTGCCGAAGTTGGAATGTACTTAGCGATGAGCCGCGTTGCGGATCGTGAAGGATATCCTGAAATCGCAGAAGCTTTCAAACGCTATGCTTTTGAAGAGGCTGAACATGCGGCAAAATTTGCTGAACTTTTAGGCGAAGTAGTAACTTCCAGCACAAAGAAAAACCTTGAATTACGCGTTGCAGCAGAGCATGGTGCCTGCGCTGGTAAAATGGATATCGCTAAAATGGCAAAAGCACAAAATCTTGATGCAATCCATGATACAGTTCATGAAATGGCAAAAGACGAAGCGCGTCATGGCTGTGGATTCGCTGGATTATTAAGCCGCTATTTTAATAAATAAAAATTACATATATATTATCTAATTCCAGATATACTTTTAAGAATGTGATAAAAAATGGCATCATTACGAATGTAATGATGCCATTTTTATTCCTCGTCTTTGATTCGATCAAACATGGAGATTGTATCAATTAAATGATTATTAAAAATTTGTTTTGCTACTTTTAATAGTTCCAAAATCATCGGATCCCTTAAAGTATATGTAACCTTATTTCCCTCTTTTGTCCCATGAACAATGGATTTATTTCTGAGAATCGCTAGTTGTTGTGAAACCGCTGAACCCTCTGAACCGATAAGTGTTTGCAATTCATTAACATTCTTATCCCCTTCTGCTAAAAGTTCAAGAATACGAATTCTCAGCGGATGTGCCAATGCTTTAAAAAAATCAGCTTTAAATCGCTGCACTTCTAAATTCAAATTATTCCCCCCGATTCAAAACTTGTTCATATTTATCTAATGCCAATAAAATTCCTTGTATTAAAGCTTGCGGGCGTGGCGGGCAACCTGGAACATATACATAGACAGGAACAAATTTATCTACGCCTGCTCCATTCGCGTATGTTTCTCCAAAAACACCACCACCACATGCACAAGCACCAATTGCTAAAACAACCTTCGGCTTCGGTGTTGCATCATAGGTAATCTTCAATGCATCTTCAAGATTACGAGTGACACCACCCGTTACCATCAGCATATCCGCATGACGCGGTGACGGTACAAAACTCACACCGAACCGTGCAATATCGTAAATCGGATTACTAAGTGTCGACATTTCAAAATCACATCCATTGCATGACCCTGTATCTACGTGACGAATATGAAGCGAACCTCCCAATACCTGTCTAATCCGCTTTTTTAATTTAAATCCCAATTCTTCTTCATTCATTTAAGCAATATCCCTCCTTTATGAAGTCTTACTTTATTGCCAAATCATATAAATCTTCTTTATTTCTTACTGCGAGATAACAATCTGTCGTCTGCTCAATTGATCCATCTGAACAATGCCTTACACAGTTTCCACAAAAAACACATTTTCCATGAAAGAGTTGAACTTTCCCATCTGCTTGAATTGATAATGCACCAGATGGGCAAAATTCAACGCAGGATTTTAATACGGGGCTTGATGAATCATTAATTTTTATACGGCCACGATACTTTTTCGGCGGTGTATCTAATGGTTGTTTTTTCGTTACTGTTCCGGTCTTCCATATTTTCATTATTATATCTATCATAAACTTTTCCCCTTCTCTCTCACCTTACTATCTGTCGCAACAGGAATAACAAAGTTCAAAGCTCTTATTAATCAATGGAAAATCCGGTATGATGTTATTTTGAACAGACAAAGCAACTGCAGGCCAGTTACTATACGAAGCCGAACGAATTCGATAACGATAAATTTCATTTTCTGATCCGAGCATAATCCAGTGGCAATTCTCACCACGTGACGATTCTGTCCAACCAAACGTTGTTGTATAGGGTTTTATTGTCGGAATACCTGTACAAATATCACCTGTCGGTAAATCGGTAAGCACTTGATGGATAATAGATAGCGATGCATCAACTTCTCTAATTCTAATTTTTATTCTTCTTAGTACATCACCTTTTGTCTTCACCGGAACGTCAAACTGAACTTTGCTATATGCCGCATATGGCAAATCACGGCGGCAGTCAATATCTCTGCCCGAAGCTCTCGCTGCAACCCCCACTACTTCCAAATCTGTAACTTGTTTTAAATTCAAGCACCCAGTTTTTTCCATACGATTTACTGCAATTTCATGACTAAGCAAGATATTCACAAGTTCATGAAAATCTTCTTTTAATTCCATAAGCTCTTTCGTTATCATTGCAATTTCATCTGCTGTAATGTCTTGCTTCATCCCACCCAACGCAATCGTACCACGTAAATAGCGATGCCCGGACAATCGTTCATTTAATTGTAATAGTTGCTCGCGCATTCTAGCGCCTTGGCTATTTCCAACAGCGAAACCATAACCTGCACAAATATTACCGACATCCCCCACATGATTGTACAACCTCTCTAATTCTAGAAACAAAGTTCTCAAATATGCAGCGCGTTTAGGTATTTTTACCTTAGCTGCTTTTTCTATCGCCTGAGCAAATGCTACACAATGCGAAACATTACAAACGCAACAAATTCGTTCTACTAGAAACATCGCCTGATCAATCGTCTTACCCTCTAAAGTTTTTTCTATCCCGCGATGTGTATAAAACAATCTTGCATCCAAATGAAGAATCGTATCGCCAACGGCTCCAAAACGAAAATGTCCCGGTTCAATAATGCCCGCGTGAATCGGACCCACAGGAATTTCGGTAATATCTTCACTCGTATATTCGACAAAGGTATTGCGATCCTGTGTTCTAGGCACCATCAAATCATATTTATAATCTTTGCGCAATGGATAAAAGTCTTCTGGCCAATCCCCATGCAAAATTAACGGACTACGATCAGGATGTCCTAGCGCTCTAAGCCCTAATAAATCATTCACTTCACGTTCATACCAGTTAAGTGCCGGCATATGTGATGCCATGGAAGGAAATGTTGGATCACTTTCATCAATAAAAATTTTTATTGTAATAAAATGCTTAATTTCATCAATAGCAAATACATAGTATAGAGCAAAAACGCCATTGATTCCACGCTCATCATTTCCTACCATCGTAAATAGACGCGCATTTTTTTCTTCATATATAAACCGGCAAACTTCTACTAAATCCTGTTTTTTAATATTTAAAATCGTATCCAGCTCATTTTCTTGGGTAGAAATAAGCTGAGACTGTAGCTGCTGCATTAACTTTTTAACAAATCTTCTTTTATAATCTGCAAGCATTATTTTCCCCCTCCTTCAAGTACACTTGCTGCGATACAGATAGAATCTTGAATAAATTCAGGTACATAAATTCCACATAATACAATAAAAATAAATGGAATTAACATCGCACATTTCATCCATACATCGGTTGTCTTACTTCCTATTCGCGTTGGAATTTCACCAAAAGCCATACGAACTACATAATATGTCATTCCTGCAAAAATAAGCACTACCAATCCCGCCAAAGCACAAGATGCCCAAAGCTTTTCTGCTTCAACACCTGCCATCATAATCGTAAATTCACTAATAAAAATACTAAACGGCGGTGCGCCTGCTACTGCCAATGCTGCGAATAAGAAAATTCCACCTGTCCAAGGCATTGCTCGAATGACACCAGAAATCCGTTCAATATATTTAGAGTGATATTTTTGCGCAATATTTCCGGCTGACATAAAAAGTAGTGATTTCCCCATTGAATGATTAAACATGTGTAAGAATGCACCGTACAAACCAAGTGAACCACCAATTCCTACCGCTAAGGTAATAATCCCCATATGTTCTACGCTAGAAAAAGCCAACATACGCTTTAAATCATGCTGTACCATAATAAACGGCACGGTAACACTAATCGACAACAACCCAAAAACGATTAAATACTCCCCTGCATTCCCTTGAAGCGCAATATTAGCAATTGAAAAAACACGAAATAATCCATATAACGCCGTATTTAATAAAACGCCCGATAAAACAGCGCTGACTGGCGCAGGCGCCTGACTATGCGCATCTGGAAGCCAAAAATGCATTGGCGCCAGCCCCGCTTTCGTTCCAAAACCAATGAGAATAAAAATAAAACCAATTTCCACCCATTTAGGATTTAACGTATGAGCAACTCTCATCAACTCTGTCCATTGCAAAGCCGCAGATTGCTCCTCACCAATACTGTGAAGCCCTGACAAATAAATAAATACAATGCCAAGCAAAGCAAAACCGATACCAACAACACCCATAATCAAATATTTCCAAGCCGCCTCTAATGAATGCTGCGTGCCATAAAAAGCAACAAGCATTGCTGAGACAAGTGTTGTAAGCTCAATTCCTACCCAAAGCAACCCTAAATTATCAACTGCGCTGACAATTAGCATTGTTAAAATAAAGAAGTGAAAGAAAAAATAATATTTCCCTAATTGGCTTTCTGTAATCACTTTTTCCTTTAACTCATAACGCATATATCCCACGGAATATATGGCTGCCGCGCAGCCGACTAAAGAAATCAAAATGATATTGAATGCACCCAAAGCATCAATATAAATAAGACTTGCATAAATGCTAATAACTTCACCATTAAAAACATGATTGCCAATGCATAATGCAATCACGAGTGTAGCAATAGACCCAATCACCTGAAATATATCAGCAACTTTCGTACTTCTGACCAATCCCGATATAATTCCAGTAATAAATGGCACGATAAATAAAGCGATTGCTAACATATATTATCCCCTTAAATCCTGCATTTTTTCTGTATTTAAACTGTGGAATACAGAATGAATTCTAAATGATAAACTTGCAATAATCACCACAGCAACAAATAAGTCAAAGAAAATTCCTAATTCTACTGCGAGCGGCATCCCGTAACTAATTGCCTGTGTAAGTAAAAACAGTCCATTTTCAATAACGATAACACCTATTCCCTGCATTAAAACCTGTTTGTTATTAATAATCGTAAAAGTTCCTAAAAATACAAGAATAATTGCAGTTCCTAAAAAATGAACACCATGTTCTGCGCCAGGGAGACTTAACTGTGATGCAATATATTCACCCGTTACAATTAAGACAAGCGCAATAAAAATAGATGTTAATTTATTCATCGTTCGCTCAACATTTCGCTGTGCTTTCGTCTTTTGGACAGTATAGTACAAAATATATGGAATAATTAAAGTCTTAACGATTAGAGTGAGTAATGCCGCAATCAATAAATGCACCATACCCGTCTTATGCCACATTAAAAGAGCAATTGCTGCTAGTCCAGCCGATTGAATCGCAATAATTACAACAGCTCCCATCGACTTTTTTGTCCGAAATAAAAATAACGTACTCAGTAATAACACTGAATTCACAATACTATCTAAAACGAGATTCCCCATCTCTCTATCCCCCTATCTCGCAATTTGTACGACAATTGCCAAAATAGATAAAGCCATCGATGATACCAATAACTTAGGTATCATAAACAGCCGTACTTTCGCATAAGCCGTCTCAATCGCTGCCAGCAAAATGCCAACAACAATTACTTTTACAATATAAAAAAACAATCCTATCAAAATACTTGACAGAGTATATTCAATAGAAATCCCCCATGGAACAAACAAATTAATAAACATAGTAAACAATAACGTCTGTTTGACCATAACCGCCCAATGCATTAAGCCCAGATAACGGCCTGAATATTCAAGCATCATCGCTTCATGTAGCATCGTAAGCTCCAAATGCGTATCTGGATTGTCATAAGGAATTCGTCCCGTTTCCGCTATCACAACAATCAAAAAAGCAACACAAGATAGCCAATGACCATAATCAAAAAAATCTAAAGATTGATCATTTAAGCAAGCAACAATTTCACTAACATTCGTTGTCCCAACATTGATCAATACTGCAATTACAGACAACAATAATGCCGGTTCGGTAATCGCAGACATTACCATTTCACGGCTTGCCCCCATGCCGCCAAACGCACTCCCAGAATCAAGCCCTGTAAGGGCAATAAAAAACCGAACAACGGCAAATAAATACACAATGACAATAACGTCTCCAATCATACCTAACGGTGCTTTGATAAACACAGTTGGAATGATTAAGCTCACAATAAGTAATACACCTAAACAAATATATGGCGTGCCACGCGTAAGCCAAGAAGAATCTTTTGCAATCACAGCATCTTTACGAAGGTATTTAAAAATATCGCGATACGGCTGCACAATATCTGCACCTACTCGATTTTGCAGCCTAGCTTTTGTCTTCTTAATAATCCCCTGCACTAACGGAGCTAAAAACAATACTAAAAGCATCTGTAAAATTATCACACAAATCTTTTCTATCATATTACACCTACCCAATCCACAGCAACGTGATGATTAAAGCGGCTACCATATAAGATAAATAAGCTTGTAAATTGCCGTTTTGAATCATCTTAATTTTCTTAAATACCTTGACTAAAATCCCTACACTTGGTTTGTAAACATTATCTGCCAATCTTGCACTAATATCCAATTGATGTCCGATTTTTTTTGGATAATATTCATACACTTGATCAATTTCCACCTGCCGTGTAAGCCCCATGATTCTTTTATAAATCAATAAAATCGGATGAGAAAATGAAGTCCCCGTATATTGCATTTGCACTTGATGAATCGTTCCACAGTTCCATGTATCTTCGATTTCATATTCGCTTTTTCCATATTTTATTACTAGAGCCAACATAATCAGTGCAATAATTGTGATAACAGCTATTCCAAGGAGCCCTATAGATAATGCTTGAAAATGATTATCCTTAAATGGAATAAATAACACCATTTCCCAACCTAATACAAGCTCATTAAAATACGTATGTACTACAGCATTGATTATTGGCAAAACAGTGCCAGGGAACATGCCCAAGAATAATGAAATCCCTGCTAATACCCCCATACCAACTCGCATTCCTACCCCTACTTCTTTTGCCTCAGCTGCACTTTTACTCCGAGGTTTCGCCAAGAATCCCATACCAAAGTTTTTTACTACAGCCACTACGCAAAATGCACCACTTAGACCTAAAATTGCAATAACTATAGAAGCAAATAATTTTACCCAAGCACCTGTGCTGTCAAAAACCATATGCAAGAGCGATTGTAGCAATCCCCACTCGCTAATAAATCCGCAAAATGGAGGTAACGACGCAAGTGACATGCCACCAATCAAAACAAAAGCACTTGTCCAAGGCATACGATGAATTAACCCGCCCAATTGATTTACATTGCAAGTTCCAGCCTTTTCTGCTACTGCACCTGCTCCCATAAACATCAGGGCTTTAAATACCGAATGATTTAACACATGGTAAAGTGATGCAAGCATCGCAAGTGCCGCAAGAAGCATTTGTTCTTGACTTTGAAAAAACAATGTCGCACCAACACCAACAAAAATAATCCCTAAATTTTCGGCACTACTATAAGCCAAAAAACGCTTCATATCATTTTGGATAACCGCTAATAAAATACAAAAAATAGCTGTGATTGCACCAATCATCATCATGAGTATTCCCCACCAAGACGGACCAGTACCTAAAAAATCAAAAGTTACTCTAATTAATGCATATACCGCTGTTTTGATCATTGCCGAAGACATCAGTGCAACTGCACTGCTCGGCGTTACCGGATATGCCCTTGGCAACCACACCTGCAATGGAAATACGCCCATTTTTGTACCAAAGCCCAATAAACACATCACAAAAATTGCATTTTTCGTAAAGGAAGGTAAACTTTCTCCAATTTGATGATAATCAGCAAAATTTACACTGCCCGTATAATAATATAAAGTTAAAAATGAAAACGTTAAGAAAACACTGCCAATATGCGTCATCACGACATACATATAGCCACCTGATCGAACCTTTGCTTGTTCATGATCAAACATTACTAAAAGAAAAGAAGTCAGTGCCATGAATTCCCAAAAAATCATGAAAGTCAATGAATTATCTACACCGACTACACCAACTAACGATAAAATAAAAATATTCACCAAACCGCCAAGCCAGCCAGCGCGCTTGCTTTTAAAATACTTTTGGGCATAGCCAAATGCGTAAAATGGTACAATCGTCGACATAACACCAATGACCAATAAAAAAAAGGCTGATAACGCATCAAAATGAAAATTCATCCCTATGGAACCAACAATACGCCATCCATCAATATCAATCGGCACTCCGCTACGCAAAACCTTCATTGATAACGCAGTGGTTAAAACACCGCCAAAAAAAGTGCAGGCATTCGCAATCGTATTCGCTAATTGTTGATAACGATTAAATACAAAAGGAAAAATCCCGCCCATCACAAAACAAACTACACTCATTTGAAAAATTGTCAAATAAAAATCCTGCAACGCCATACATCCTCCGAATATTAATACTATTGAATATCTGATTATTCAAATATACTAGATAAGATAAAAATACACAAAGAGCATATTTTTGATTAAATCAATGAAAAGCATTAAAACATTGCATTGGATTAAACTATTATCCCCATGCTCGCTTTTTCTTCATATTTCAAAAACAATCAAAGATTCATCTTTGATTGTTTTAAAAAAAGCTATCAAACCAGAAAATTCTCATTTCTAAATTTGATAGCCAAAATTTAATTCTTATTTTATCTAACCCGACGGCTTGCCAAATCAAACGCCCCAAGCGCTTTTAATTCTGCCTTATCAAGTTTATTTTCGATACGTGTCAACGTGTTTTCCACTCTAAAATTACATTCTAGTTGAGCTTGCCGAGCGTCAAACAAAGTACCGAATTTATTGTGCATCGTATCTTCAATCCGTAATGCGTCTTCCTTTAATCCTGTGACATCTTCTTTTAAATCTGCTATATCTGATTTTATTCCTGAAATCTCACCATTTAATTGCTTAAATCCTTCAAGCATAATTTGCTTAAGCTCTTTTAATTCCTCGATGATAATCCCTCTTTTCTTAAAATCTGATAATGTAGACTTATTATAATACAAGTTTTTGCATTTAGAAAGATTTTTTTGTTTACTCTTTCATTAATATCACTTTTCCCGCTTCCCGTGTCTTTTGCATATCAATCATCCGCTGATTGCGACTACCGCGAAAGGGTAATCTCAAATCACGCTCTGCTAGAATAAATTTTCCATCAATCAACACATCAGTAGCCGCTAAGAGTTCATCCACCGCTTCATCATGCATTGAATCTAATTCCTCTAATGTATATCCAGTATATACCGTAACATCCAATTTTCGCGCATGAACCAATTTAGCTAATAAAGCCAATGGTTTTGCTTGGCAAAATGGTTCACCACCACTGAATGTTACTCCCCTAAGCAACGGGTTATCCACAATTTTTGTTAATAAGCTGTGGATAGCTACAGTTTCACCACCAGAAAAATCGTGTGTATGTGGGTTATGACATCCCTCACACCGATGTGGACAACCTTGGGTAAATATTGTAAACCGTAAACCTTTTCCATCAACAATAGACTCTTCAACAACTCCCGCTATTTTAAGCTCGTTTAAATCCATGCTTTACTCTATCCTTTTCTTCTGCCCGTTTTGCATTATTCCAACGGTCAATCGTACCTACTAAATATCCTGTAATACGACGAATCCGTTCAAACTTTTCAGTTCCTACATCTTCTCTCCGACCGCATTTCGGACATTCATCATCAATAATTCCATTATATCCGCAGACTGGATCGCGATCAACAGGGTGATTAACCGATCCATACCCAATTCCATGTTCCTTCATGCAACGAATTACTGTCTCAAAAGCATCAATATTTTTACAAGTATCTCCATCTAATTCCACATAACTGATATGCCCCGCATTCGTATAAGCATGATACGGTGCCTCAATTTCAATTTTTTCATAAGCCCTTAATTGGTAATATACTGGCACATGGAAAGAATTTGTATAATATTCACGATCAGTTACACCTGAAATTTCGCCATAAATCTGTCGATCAATTTTTACGAAGCGCCCGCTAAGACCTTCCGCCGGCGTTGCAAGTAAAGTAAAGTTTAGTCCTGTTTCATTTGATATATCGTCCATACGTTTTCTCATATAAGAAACAATCTCAAGCCCTAGTTTTTGGCTTTCGGCGCTTTCGCCGTGATGTTTTCCGACTAAAGCTTTTAACGTTTCAGCCAAGCCGATAAAACCAACACTCAACGTACCATGTTTTAGCACTTCGGCAATACTGTCATCTGGGCCTATAGAATCCGAATCAATCCAAATCCCCTGTCCCATTAAGAATGGATAGTTTCTTCCTTTTTTACTACACTGAATTCTAAAACGATGCAATAATTGACGAATTACTAACTCAATACAATTATCGAGCCCTGTATAAAAATCTTTAATATTTCCTTTTGCTTCAATTGCCAAGCGAGGTAAATTAATTGTTGTAAAGCTTAAGTTTCCACGTCCACAAGTTACTTCACGGGATTTATCATGCACATTTCCCATTACACGAGTTCTGCATCCCATATAAGCAATCTCTGTATTATAATCGCCTTCTTTATAATATTGAAAATTAAATGGTGCATCAATAAAACTAAAGTTCGGGAATAACCGTTTTGCCGAGGTCCGCATTGCCAACTTAAATAAATCGTAGTTTGGATCACCTTCGTTGTAATTTACGCCTTCTTTTACTTTAAAGATCTGCACTGGGAAAATCGGAGTTTCTCCTCCGCCTAATCCTGCTTCAGTTGCAAGTAAAAGATTTCTTATCACCATACGAGCTTCCGGAGACGTATCTGTTCCATAATTAATTGAGCTAAAAGGAACCTGCGCACCTGCACGTGAATTCATCGTATTCAAATTGTGAATAAAAGCTTCCATGGCTTGGAATGTAGCACGATCTGTTGTACAAAGACCTGCACTTAATACATAGTCATGCATCTTTGCTGCTTGTTGTGCAGAAATCACTATTCCACCATCTTTTGGCTGATAAGCCGGTAAAAACTCAACTAATGCAGCTTTATATAGCTCTGCTTGTCCCATCGTGATTGGCAACTCAATTGATTTACTAATCACTTTAGTAAGCGCGATTGCCTCCGCTTTCTCCATATCAAATTTAATCGTCAAATAATGTACCATGGCTTTAAAGTATTCTTTACGAAAAGTCTTAGCAACTCCCGGCGCCATTGAGTAATCAAAGTTAGGAACCGCTTGTCCGCCATGCATCTCATTTTGATTGGCCTGAATCGCAATACAAGCCAAGGCAGAATAACTTTGTATGCTGTTTGGTTCTCTTAAGTATCCATGCCCAGTCGAAAAACCGCCTTTAAATAGCTTAATTAAATCGATCTGACAGCAAGTTTCCGTCAACATATAGAAATCTTTATCGTGAATATGAATATCTCCATTAATATGAGCAGCCGCAATATCTTTGGGAAGAATATAATGATCAATAAAATATTTTGATCCTTCCGACCCATATTTTAGCATCGTTCCCATCGCTGTATCTGCATCAATATTTGCATTTTCGCGTTTAATGTCCGCGTCCTTAGAGGTTTTAAACGTCAATTCGTTATATATATCCATCAAATCAGCTTCCGATTGACGAATTTTCGCATGCTCTGCTCTATATAGTATGTAAGCTTTTGCCGTACTCGCAAATTTATCCATAATTAACGTACGTTCTACAACGTCTTGGATTTGTTCAACACAAGGAATTTCCGCTTTATCTAAAGATTGAATAACTTTATTCGTTAATCCCGCCAATACCTCTGGTGTCATCGTTTCATCGGTAGATTCCATATTCGCCTTACGAATTGCATCAGAAATCTTTTCTGCATTAAAAAATACAATATCACCATTACGTTTTTTTATCTTCTCAATCACAGCACATCTTCTCTTCTCTTTAGATTCACCCGTATAGAGCGTTAATAAGATTTTACTATATATCGTAACCAAGGTCAATACAAAGCACTATATATAGTAAAAAAGAACGAGGAACAGGCATTCTATTTATACCAATTCCCCGCTTATGTCGAAATAAATTATAACATATTATTTATAAAAAACAACGCGAAAAAAGACGCATTTTGTAGTAGGAATTTCTCGTAAAATAACATTATATCAGCTTCTTTTCCTCTGACGCACATATGCATATTTTTAGATTTTCTCGTTCTTATTTATTTTTTCGCAATACAAATAAATAAAGAATACGATACTTCTCGTCCCTCTATCATCTTTCCTCCTGTGTATGCAGTTTTGAAGCAAATTTGTTTAAAATTATTTTTATACAGAATTTGTTCTAGTGCCAAGCGATCAAATCCATTATGTCCTTCAAAACCAACTTCACTTTGATGAAAAGTTCCATCTTCACTATCTAAATCAATAATTACAAGCAATCCATCGTCATCTAACAAGGAATAAAAACGCGAGATAATCCCGTCTGTATCTACAACATGATGTAGTGCCATAGACGTAAAAATGCAATCAAATTTTATTTTTTTATCAAAAAATATATTTTCTTGCGATAAGTCCGCACAATGAGCAAAACAATGAGATAAGCATAGTTGCTCAATCTTTTGCTTAACAATATCAATCATTGCATCTGCATTGTCAATACAATGTAATTTTTCAAACCGATGCTGGAGATTACATGAAATCAGCCCAGTTCCACAACCAAATTCCAATCCGCATTGAAACTTTTTTTCTGGTAATTCGTCCATAATTACCCCGGATAATGTAGCTGCCCGCTTAATTCGACGCGCATCATCCCATTCATTAGCCAATTGATTAAAATTCATCGCTTCTTCTCCAATACTCAATAAAGTAAGAATCGCCTCAAGTGAAGTTTTACTTGTATCAAAATTCTCGTCATCAAATAACCTTAATTAGACAAAAAAGGTATAGTTACGCTATTGTAACTATACCCATATTAATTTTAAATTAATAGTTTTTAGCCAGCAATTGGAAATATGCCTGTGGGTGATCACATACTGGGCACATGCTAGGAGCTTCTTTTCCTACATGAATATGTCCACAGTTTGCACATTGCCATACTACTTCGCCTTCTTTTGTGAATACTGTTTCACCTTCAACATTAGCAAGTAATGCACGATATCTTTCTTCATGTTCTTTTTCAATTTTTGCTACAGCTTCAAAAAGATAAGCAATTTTTGTAAAGCCTTCTTCTTTTGCAACTTTAGCAAACTCAGGATACATATCTGTCCATTCCTCGTTTTCGCCTTCTGCAGCAATCTTTAAATTTTCCAGTGTGGATCCAATGCCACCTGTAGCTAATTTAAACCAAATTTTTGCATGTTCTTTTTCATTTCCTGCAGTTTCTTCAAAAAGATTTGCAATCTGAACAAAGCCTTCTTTTTTAGCTTTCGATGCAAAGTAAGTATATTTGTTTCTTGCTTGTGATTCTCCGGCAAATGCTGCCCATAAGTTTGCTTCAGTTTTTGATCCTTTTAAATCCATAATTATACCCTCTCCTCATATATAAATTATTTTCAAATAAGCTAATTAATAATTATTATCCGTTGATATTTATTATAGCGATTTCTTCTTCATCCGTCAAGGAATATTTTAGGAAAGCATAGAAAAATTTTAGGGTTTTGGTTCTTTGGAGAATTATGTATAAGAGTCCTCAATCATCACTTATAAACAGATTTCTACAGAATGTTTCCAAACCCTTCTTATATAAAGACAATTTTAAATTTCTTTTGCCGACAAAGGACCACGAGATAAGGCAATTTTCCCTGTACGAGCAATTTCAATGATTTCATAATCACTAAGCACTTCACAAAGTGCATCAATTTTGCTTTGTTCTCCCGTAAGTTCAATTACCATTGTTTCACGATTTACATCAACAATTTTTGCTCGAAAAATATCAACAATGTTAATAATATCGGCACGAGTTACCGGATTGGCTTTAACCTTAATCATTACTAATTCACGGTGAATAGAATCGACCGTAGTCAAATTAACAATTTTGATTACATCAATTAATTTATTTAGCTGATTAACAACTTGTTCTAATTCTATTTCATTGTCAGCTTCCACAACTAAGTTAATTCTCGTTATACCTTCCTCTTCCGTATAACCGGCAGCAATACTTTCTATATTAAACGCCCTACGGCTAATTAATCCTGATACATGCGTCAACACCCCCGGACGGTCTTCAACTAAAACTGCTAATGTATATTTCATTTTATCTGCGCCCCCAATACCATTTGATCCAATCTGCCCCCAGCTGGAACCATCGGTAATACATCTTCCACCTCTGGCAGCAAAACATCAATTAAGGCTGGTCCTTCTGCATCAAAGGCCATTTGCAAAGTTGTTTTCAACGCTTTTGCTTCTGTTACCCTATAACCAGCCACACCCATTGCTTCTGCCAGCTTTACAAAATCAGTTTTCCCATTAAGCTTTGACTGCGAATAACGTTCGCCATAAAACATCCTTTGCCATTGCGTTACCATTCCAAGCACATGATTATCCATAACGACAACTTTTACATCAATTCCATAATCGGCAGCCGTTGCAAACTCTTGGCAGTTCATCATAATGCTTCCATCACCAGTAATTAATACTACCTTTTTTTTCGGCTTGCCTATCTTTGCTCCAATTGCAGCCGGAAGTCCATACCCCATCGTTCCAAGGCCTCCAGAAGTTAGGAATCTTCTCGGTTTTAAAAAATCGTAAAATTGTGCTGCCCACATCTGATGTTGACCAACATCAGTAACAATAATCGTATCTTCATTAGCAATCTGACTTACTGTCTCAATCACTTGCTGGGGCATAATACATTTTGCCGTACGATCATAATCAAGCGGTTGCTCTTTCTTCCAAGTTAAAACTTTATCCCGCCAAAGCGAAAATTGCACTTGCCAATCATTTTCAAGCGCCATCACCTTTTCTTTAAATAAAAGTATTGACCAACGCAAATCACCAACTACACGATAATCTACTAATACGTTTTTATTAATTTCAGCGGCATCAATATCAAAATGTATAATCTTTGCTTCAGGCGCAAATTCTTTTACAACGCCAGTAACCCGATCATCAAACCTAACACCAATTCCGATTAATACGTCCGATTCCATCGTTGCCATATTTGCAGCATATGTACCGTGCATGCCAAGCATACCTAAGTTTCCATCATAGCTATCTGGTACACAGCCAAGCCCCATTAGGCTAGACACAACTGGAATTTGTGTTTTTTCTATAAATTCATTTAATAATGGAGATGTATCGGATAAAGTCACTCCACCGCCTAAGAATACCACAGGTCTCTCCGCTGTTTTCAAAACTTCTACTACTTCATCAATTTCATTTTCAGTTCCAATAAAATTTCCTGTATAACCTTTTAATTGAACAGAAACTGGATATATATAATCTAATTCCTTTGCAAAAACATCTTTTGCAATATCAATGACTACTGGGCCCGGCCTTCCAGTCCGCGCAATATAAAAAGCTTCCTTTAACACTCGCGGTAAATCTTCCACCTTTTTTATCAGATAATTATGTTTTGTAATCGGCGTAGTAATTCCGCAAATATCTGCTTCTTGAAAAGAATCTTTTCCGATTAAAGAAACATTTACCTGTCCGGTAATACACACTAACGGAATTGAATCCATATAAGCAGTAGCAATCCCCGTGATTAAATTTGTTCCCCCTGGGCCGGACGTAGCAAAACATACTCCAACTTTTCCTGTAGCTCTCGCATATCCATCGGCAGCATGAACTGCCCCCTGTTCATGCTTTGTCAATACATGAGGAAACTGCATTTTATACAACGCATCATATAACGTCAGTACAGCTCCTCCGGGATATCCAAATACTACTTCTATATTCTCATTCTTTAAGCTTGTGATTACAGCTTCAGCACCATTCATTCGCATATGACAAACCCCTTTACACTATAAGGATATTTCATTTTATTATAATACAAAGTGTACACTTTTATCAATAACTGTACACTGTATTCATACAAAATTATTTTAAAATAATTCATTTTATTATTTATATAGAGAGATTTAGAAAAACATGCTAAAATTTTATTAATGTATAAAATAAATATTTAGTTTTATTTTCATTAACATTTTTAATTACATACAAAGGAGCCTTCCTATATGAAGTATTTTAAAGACAACTACGGTTTTACACTTATTGAGATTATGATTGTCATTGCTATTGTTAGCATACTAAGTGGAATCGTAATCATCAAAACAAACGAACAAGTAGAATATGCCCGAGGTGCAAAAATTGTTGCTGATATGAAAATAATTGAAAATGCAGTAGCTCTTTATTATCTAGACAATGGAAATATTCCCAAAACAATCGTTGGAATGACTACAGACGGTTTTTCTCCCAATTTAGACAAAAACGACTTAGTTCCAAATTACATTGTGCAATGGTCAGAAGCTCCGATTGGCAATCTTCGATTTAAATGTCCCGATGGAAAAGTTCGTGTATATAACGTCGAAAAGTTAAATAATTCCGGAAAACGTAATTACTATGCATGGAATAGCCAAAAAGCTCCCATGGATCAACAAGTTACCTTCCTGCAAAATACAGCACAACAATATTTAACTGGCGAAGGGAAACAAAAACCCGACGAAACTTACGATATCAAATAAAGAAAGGGGATGTGACAAAATGAGAAATCATTTTGTCACATCCCCTTTTCATGCTATACACTAACTTGCGCAAGAACCTCCTTCGGCGCTTACCTTGAAAATTCCAAATATATTTTTATTCTAATGTTTTTTCTGCTTTTTCATCCTTCTGTGCAGATTCCTTTCCTTTTAATTCTTCATTTTCAGAAGATTTCGCTACAGCAGGCTGTGAAACTTTATTAACCTGTTGCTCCATCATACCCTCCAAAGCCTGAGAGGCATTTTCCATATTTTCAATTTTTCCCCTCCGTCTTTCAATTATACTTTCATCTTTTAATCGCAATGCTTCTGATGGATGATTCATCGCATGATCTAATTCATTTTTTTCTAGCTGTACCTGATTTTCCATTTTGACTTTCATATTTCCCATTGATTTCACTTGATCTAATTGCGCGCCCATACCATACATAGAAGCTATTCCGCCTGATGAAGCATTTTGATCATTTTTCTTATTATTCTCAACAGATAATGGGCTTTCCTCCTCTTCCTGTTGAGGATCGCTTAGCAACTTCATCATATCATCTAGCTGCTTATTCAAATTTTTCAACATTTCATCTTTTGTCTCTTTATCTAATTTTTCATTATCTTGCAACTTTGCAATCTGATCTTGTAACTTAACGATCCCCACTTGCAACGAGTTTAGTTGCTTGTCCTTATAGTCAGAAATTCCTTGATGTTGAAATATTGCTGCTTTTGAATCAGTTTGAACGGACTGAGCTCCTTTTCTTACCGTATGGTGGGCTACTTGCATCGCATTCCCTGCATTTACACCTGTGATCATCATTTTCATCATCCTCCATGATAATTTTTCGATATACAAATCTACAACTTATATAAATCTAAATATCACCTTCTTATAATCGTTCTCACAAAAAACAATGCACTCAAACGCTCTATATAATAATTATCGTAAAATAATGAAAATTTTTAAGGAAACTACTAATAATTACAGCTTAATAATTTTATCTACAAAGGGAAGTAAATCATCATCATGCGTAATTATTAAAACTGTTTTATCCCTTAGATATTTAATTATTGTTTTCTTATAAATACTTCTCGTTTGAATATCTGCATTTGATGTTATCTCATCAAATATGTATATTTCATGATCGCTATATAAGGCTCTAGCAATCGCTATTTTCTGCTTTTGTCCCCCCGATAGGTTCGCACCACCATATCCCACGTTATAGTCTACCGTATATTCTTCTACTAAATCAAATAAATTTGCCTGTTGTAGTACTTCTGTAAATAGCGCGGGAACAAATTCTTTATTTAAGATAATGTTACTTTTTATACTTCCTTCAAACAGGTATACATTTTGGCTAACAACTGAAAAACCTCCCCTTAATTCCTCCAGATCATAAATATTAATATTTTTCCCATACATCTCTATCGCGCCGCAAGCGGGGAGATAAAAGCGCAAGAGCAGTTGAATTAATGTACTTTTTCCCGTTCCATTTTTTCCTATAATAGCTACCTTTTCACCCAGATAAACTTTAAAACTTAATTTATCTAGCACAACTTTGTTATCTGTGTATTGAAACCCAACATTCTTAAATTCGATAATAGGATACCCATCCATACGTTGGATTTTTTCTCCACCCATCGGCTCTTCTTCCTTATTTAAGAAATCTACATATCTATAAAGAGACGGAATAACTCCCGCTAACATATAACGAAAATTGATAATCGTTGAGATTGGCGCAGAAACATATATCAAATAAGTAATAAATGCAAAAATACTTCCCACGGTTAATTCATCTTTCAACAAATGGACCGCGCTCACTAGATAAATTATAATTGTTAAAATTTCTATTATAAAATTATCTAAAATACTATTATAAACAGATAAAAGCATTATTTTTTTATCCACATTTACATTTTTATTCATCAGGGGAGAAAATTCCTCTATTTTGTAATTATGAAGATCAAATAATTTTATTTCCTGTATGCCTGCAAGTGTATTTTCAAACCATTTAAAAAAACTAGTATTGGCATTTATATATTCACTGGTCAATGATTCCCTCTTCTTAGACAAGTAGACAATCAAAATATATTTAACAGGTATCATAAAAAGAACAACAAGTGCAAGCTTCGTATGAATCATAAAAAGCCCTATAACGCCACCAATGACGTTAAATATTTGTCCGATTGTAAACAATGTAGTATTATCTATAAGTGTAGATATGGAATTTATATCCATCTGTAATTTATTTATAATTTCTGCCCTATTTTTATCCAAGCTTTTTATTTCACTTTTGCAAATATGAAGAAATGCAATTTTATATAAATTATAAATCAACTTTTTTTTAAAATCGATTCGAAAAGATTCTTTCATATATTCTACCGCTTGTCTCATAACTAAGACACAAAATAAGCTAAAAGATAAAACAAGAATTGCGTCAAAATTACGTGCGATAAATCCATCATCCATTATTCTTTTTGTTAACTGCGGAAGAATAAAAGAGAATACACTAGATAATACAATCAAAAGAAAAATACAAATAAATTTTAACCTATACGTTTTTAGAACCGAGCGAACTCTTTCCCATATAGCTTTTTTATTTATTATTTCAAACAAGATCAACCACCTATTTCTGTCAATACCATTTTAGCAATTGAATCAACGGTAACAAAATTCCCCTCCATAATCTCCTCTTCCCGGAATTTTATATGGTAATCAGTTTCTAAAAATTTGAACAAATAAACTAAATCCATAGCTGAAAAATTGATGTCCTTAGAAAAAAAATTCGTTCCAAATTTTTCCTCATTTAAGATTTTTCCATTTATACTATAAGGATATTTCATTTTATTATAATACAAAGTGTACACTTTTTTCAATAACTGTACACTGTATTCAAACAAAATTATTTTTATTTAATAGCATCTTCGCTACTATATGCTTACATTAAAACACAAATAACCTTAGTAAAAACATTTCACTTTACTAAGGTTATTTGTTTATCCAATGAATAATTCGTTCATCTAAGAAAATAATCCCTTCATAAAAAAACAAAATTTTAGCACATAGCTTTCAAGCCCTTATCCTTAATCATTGAAAGCCGAAGTTCTACCAGCATCAAAGCTTACTTTATCTATGATATTTTTCTACTAATTCTGCTACTGTAGCTGCTAACGCATCGCTAAAATCCTTTTTCTTTGCTCGCCATTGCCAGTTTTGACCGCAAGTTCCTGGCATATTCATTCGCGCATCACTGTCAAGACTTAATAAATCTTGCATTGGAATCATCGCTACGCAGGCATTTGTCCCATATGCATATCGTATCAAGGCCCAACATAATTCAATTGGATCATTTGTATCCGTATTAAGATATTCCCCAATTGCAATTTGTACTTTTTTTGCTAAATTTTCTTTGTACCAGCCTACCGTTGTATTATTATCATGTGTTCCCGTATAAACTATACAGTTTTGCTCACAAGTAAACCCTATTTTTCCCTCTTCATCTGGCAGTAGCTCAAAATGTAAAACCTTCATTCCTGGCAAAGCAAATTCATCTTTTAAATCAATGACGTCATCCGTGATGATTCCTAAATCCTCAGCGATAATCGGCAATTTTCCAAAATATTTTTCCAAAGTAATAAAAAACTTTCTTCCGGGTCCTTTTACCCATTCCCCATTAATCGCAGTCTTAGCATTACCATCTACCTGCCAATACGCTTCAAATCCGCGAAAATGATCAACACGAATAATGTCTACTAATTCTAAAATTATTTTAAATCGATTGCGCCACCATGTATAATCATCTTTCGCCATTTCCTCCCAGCGATAATGTGGATTACCCCAAAGCTGACCCGTTTCACTAAAATAATCCGGAGGAACACCAGCAACTTTCTCTGGCTTTCCCTCTTCATCTAATGCAAATAAATGTTGATTTGCCCATACGTCCGCACTATCATGCGCAATAAAAATCGGCATATCACCAATAATTTGTACACCATGTTGTTTCGCATAAAACTTTATTGATGCCCATTGCTTAAAAAATACAAATTGCAAAAATTTATGATAACTTATTTCCCGCCCTAATAATTTTTTATATTTCTCTAATTCCTTAGGCAATCTTTTTCTTACAGGCAGAGGCCAGGCATTCCATTCTTCTCCTGAAAAATGTTCCTTTAAGGCACTAAATAAAGCATAATCCTCTAACCAACACACATGTTTTTTGCAAAAATTTTCAAAGTCAATGTCGCTTTTTACTCTATTAAAAGCAATTTTTAAGCGACTTTCTTTAAATTCCCAAACTGCTTCAAAATCAACTTTATCTTTGTTTAAATAGGTTGGCGGCTTTACTTCATTTACCATTAAAAGCCCCTCCCCAACTAATTTTCCCAGCGAGATAAGCATCGGATTTCCGGCAAAGGCCGATGAAGATTGATATGGCGAAGCACCATACCCAACTGGATTGAGCGGCAGTATCTGCCACAAATGTTGTTTAGCCTTTACAAGAAAATTGATGAATTCATAGGCTCCCTTTCCTAAATCGCCAATTCCATATTTAGATGGTAAAGATGTCGGATGCATCAAAACACCACAGCCCCGACCTAATTTAGGTTCGGATATTTGCTTATAGATAGCGCCAGAAAGCGGGGCAAGTTCTACTTCAATCTTTCCATCCCGAACACGAGCTATATCTTTGTTTTCTAAAACATCCGCTAACTTTCCTTGGCAAAGACCTCTTACATTCACCTTTACGATTTGCTTTTCTTCACTTCTGTTAAATAAAACAACAAACGTAGCATCCTCGCATGGAGTCCCGAAAACATCTTTCCCTCCAAGCACGCGGCGTACGTAACCATAAACATGTTCTTGACTGATTACCGGAATCCATTCCCCTGTCTTTAACACTTGATTTTTATTTCTTACAGAAATAATTTTTTTATACCAACTCTGAATATCTTTATCCTCTCTTCCCCAAGGATAAGGTGCTCGATTATGGGGATCTTTAAAGCCTTGCATCCCCACTTCATCTCCATAATAGATCGTCGGAACGCCTGGGAATGTCATCTGCCACAACGATATCATTTTTAACCGCTTTACAGCTAATTGATATTGCGATTTATCTAAACGATATCTGGCCTGTTTAACAGCGGGCATTCCATCATAATACGGCGCTTCCCCTAAAAGCGTCAGTACACGCTGTACATCATGACTACCAACCAAATTCATCATGGCATAAAAATTATGTTTTGGATAATTTTCATATAAGCTCATGAGCAATCGATTTGTTTGCTCAGCATCTACATATCCTAGGAAAAAGTCCAATAAAATTTTACGAAATGGATAATTCATCGCCGAATCAATTTCTTGTCCGCAAAGATATTCGCGACTTACACTATAGCTTACTTTATTCGAAGCATCTTCCCATACCTCACCAATCAAAACCGCCTCTGCATCGCTTTTCTTTAACTCACGATAAAACGTTTGAACAAAATCCGGTGGCAGTTCATCTACGACATCAAGCCGCCACCCACTTATCCCTTTATTCAGCCAAAAATGCAATACACTCTCTTTATTACTAATAATAAAATCCATATATGATGGCGTTGTTTCCTTTACATTTGGTAACGTTTCAAAGCCCCACCAGCTTTCATATTCATTCGGATGCTTATGAAAATTGTACCACCCATAATAAGGAGAATCCAAAGATTGATATGCACCTAAACTGTCATATTCTCCATAGCGATTGAAATATTTACTATTGCTTCCCGTATGACTAAACACACCGTCTAAGATAATACGAAACCCTTCACTGCGCGCATAACTACAAAAATCCTCAAATTCTTCATTCGTCCCAAGCATTGGATCTATTTGATGATAATCCCCCGTATCATAGCGATGGTTACTCTCAGCCTTAAAAATTGGGTTTAAATAAATTACATTAATACCCAAATTTTTTAAATATGGTAACTTTGCTTTAATTCCTGCAATATTTCCACCAAAAAAATCATAAGCAAGAATTTCCTTCGTATCTGGATCTTTAAAATAACACGGTGAATTCTCCCAACTTGCATGAACAACCGCGGTTTTCTTATGCGTATGTACGAATCCATCTTTATGTCCATTATAAAATCTATCTGGGAAAATTTGATACATCACAGAAGATTTAAGCCAATCTGGGGTTTTTGCGTCCTCATTATATACCGTAATTTGGAAAGACGGTGGTTGCTGCTCATAAACAGCACCTTCACCACCTAAATTTTGTGCATTATTTCCATAGAAAATTGTTTTCTCTGCGTTTACAATGACGAAATAATACCAAAGTAAGCATCCTTTTGATGGCATAGCAATCGTACATTGGAATTTTAAATCATCGCCAAGAATATCGACCTTCTGCATCTTAACTAAAGTTTCTCCGATATTATCTTGCCATAACCGCAAAATGACGTTGGTCGGTTTGTAAATTTCAGGGATATGAATGCTTATCTTTAATTCACTATTGGCCTTAACCGCACCAAAAATATTACGAAAACCAGACATCTGGGAATTATGAATAATCTTAGCATGTTCCTGCATACAATCACCTTCACGATTTAAATTAAACTTTTAAAAGAAAAGCTTAGCATATTACTCTAAGCATAACATGCTAAGCTTCTAAAAGCATTATAAACAAGGCTATCTCAGTGGGATAATTTCATCTACTGAACAGCTCGTAATTCACTGAATTACACTATCCTTGCTTCCTTATTAACCATTGGGTTAATTACTAAAACAATAAAAATTTGTATGATTATTTTTTTAAACGATCATAAAGATCTTTATATTGTTTTGCTGATTGTCTCCAGCTGAAATCGGTTTCCATTGCATTTTTTACAATACCTTCCCAAATATTCGCTGCTTCATAAGATCCTAATGCACGTTTAATCGTAAATAACAACTCATGCGCATTATAATTCGTAAAACTAAATCCATTTCCTGTCCCTGTATATTTATTATATGGTTCTACTGTATCTTTCAGTCCACCAGTTTCACGCACAACAGGGATAGTGCCATAATGCAATGCAATCAACTGCCCAATTCCACAAGGTTCATATTGCGATGGCATGATAAAGATATCTGCACCTGCATAAATCTTGTGTGCAAGCTCATCACTAAAGGTAATATTAGCAGATACTTTTTTAGGATACTTCCAAGCCATTGCCTTAAAAAAGTCTTCATACTGCTTTTCCCCTGTACCTAAGACAACAAGTTGAATATCTTCCTGCATCAACACCTCTTCCATAATATGATTTACTAAATCAATGCCCTTAGGGCCTACCAATCGACTGATAATTGCGAGCATCGGTACATCGCGACGTACTGGGAGCCCTAATTCTTCTTGCAATTTTAATTTGTTTTCAATTTTTCCCGTCACTGCATTATCTATATTATACGGAATAAAAATCTTGTCATCTGTAGCTGGATTGTATATGTCGTAGTCAATACCGTTTACAATTCCCGATAAACATTCAGCTCGACTGCGTAATAGTCCATCTAAATTTTCTCCATAGTATTCATATTGAATTTCTTTGGCATATGTATTACTTACAGTAGTAACATAATCAGCATATACGATACCACCTTTCATAAAATTGACTGCTTCATAAAATTCTATACTGCCATTATTATATACATCCCAATTTAGGTTCAATACCTCACTAATAATATCTTTTCCAAATACACCTTGGTAGCGTAAATTATGAATCGTATAAACGGTGCGAATATCTTTAAATATATCATTTTGTGCATGCTGTGTTTTGAGTATGACATTGAGCATACCAGTATGCCAATCATTACAATGAATGATATCTGGAACAAAATCAAGCTGCGGTAACATATCTAAAATTCCTCTGCAAAAAAATGCAAACCTTTCCGCATCATCCTCATAACCGTATAATCCATCGCGTTTAAAATACTTCTCATTATCAATAAAGTATGTAGGAACGCCTTCATATTCTAAATATTCAACTCCGCAATACTGTTCTCGCCAACCGATAAATACTGTACCTGTCTTTAAGAGCCTCATTTTATCCTTATATTTTTGCGGAATGGATTGATATTTCGGAATTACAACTCTTACATCAACACCTTGTGCTCGTAATTCTTTTGGTAAAGACCCCGCAACATCAGCTAACCCACCTGTTTTTACAAAAGGAACTGCCTCTGAAGCCACAAAAAGAACTTTCACCATATCCTATCACCCTACCTCTTTATTATTTTGTTTCACCTTTAGATATATCGTTGCCAAAGGTGGAATCGTCAACAATATGGAATGGTCTTTTCCATGCCAAGCAATTGACTGGCTTGCAAAATCCCCCTCATTGATTACATTAGATCCACCATAGGCTTCACAATCGCTATTAAATACTTCGACATACACAGCCTCTTTAGGAACTCCTAATCGGTATCCTTCGTGTACTACTGGAGTAAAATTACAAACAACAATGGTAAAATCGTCGTTATCCTTTCCTTTACGTATAAAGGAAATAATACTTTGCGTATAATCATTACAATCAATCCATTCAAAGCCTTGCCAATCACAATCAATTTGCCAAAATTCAGGATTGTCTTGATAGAATCTGTTTAACTCTTTCATATAGCCATGTACTTTATTGTGCATTGGATAATCAAGTAAATGCCAATCTAAACTATCATCATACTTCCATTCAATAAATTGTCCAAAATCACAGCCCATAAATAAAAGTTTTTTCCCTGGATGCGCCATCCAGTATCCATAAAACGCACGTAAGTTCGCAAACTTTTGCCAATAGTCTCCCGGCATTTTATCAAGCAATGATTTTTTTCCATGCACAACTTCATCATGCGATAATGGTAAAACAAAATTTTCTGAAAACGCATACATAAACGAAAAGGTTACTAAACTATGATGCCATTTTCTATGTATAGGATCCATCTCCATATACTTTAGCATATCATTCATCCAGCCCATGTTCCATTTAAAATTAAATCCCATACCGCCCATATATACTGGTTTTGAAATCAATGGCCATGAGGTTGATTCCTCAGCAATCATCAGTGCTTCTGGATGAAATTCGAAGATTGCTTGATTCAACTTGCGCAAAAATTCCATTGCTTCAATATTTCCCGTTCCACCATATTTATTAGGCTGCCATTCACCATACTTTCGCCCATAATTTAAATAGAGCATATTGGCCACAGCATCAATTCTAAGACCATCAATATGGTATAAATCAAACCAAAACATCGCATTAGAAATCAGAAAACTTTGAACTTCCGTACGCCCATAATCAAAATTCGTCGTTCCCCATTCATGATTTTCTGCTAATTGCTCATTTCCGGACTCATAGAGTGTCTCCCCATCAAAATGCCTAAGACCGTGCGCATCTCGACAAAAATGACCTGGCACCCAATCTAAAATAACACCGATATTATTTTGATGACATAAATCTACAAGATACATAAAATCACAAGGTTCACCGTAACGACTAGTAACAGCATAATATCCCGTTGCCTGATATCCCCATGACCCATCAAAAGGATACTCATTCAACGGCATAATTTCAATATGTGTATAATTCATTTCCTTTACATATTCTACTAAGCATTTAGCAATTTCACGGTAATTAAGGAATTTTCCTTCTGCATCACGCTTCCATGAACCAAGATGCACTTCATAAATAAGTATCGGTTTTTCATAAACAGAACCTTTTTTCTTTTCCTCCATCCACTTCGCATCATTCCATTGATATTTATTGATATCATAAACGACTGATGCTGTATTGGGGCGTACTTCGCAAAAATATCCATAGGGATCGGCTTTTAGTAAAAGCTCTCCACTTGATGTCTGAATTGCATATTTATAAGTTCCATTCGCAGGAAAACCTTCAATAAAGATCGACCATACACTTCCATCCTCTTGCCTATGCATAGGATGCTGATTACACTGCCAATCATTAAAATTACCAACAACACTTACGAATTGCGCGTGAGGCGCCCATACAGTAAACTTAACTCCTTTTTTGCCTAGAATCTCCGTAAAATGTGCGCCAAAAATTTGATAACTATGATAATTCGTGCCTTGATGATATAAATATAAATCATATTCGCTAAATGTTGATATTTCCATAATAAACCTCCCTGCAAAATATATGCCCGTCGGCTCTCAATCATGTTGCTCAACAAATTTATGATTATGAACCATTTTTCACAATCTACAAATAAGGCTATTTTATTTTGAGCTATAAAATTCCTTTTATATAAAATATTAAATAATTTTAGTAGAATAAAGGCGCTGTAACGCTCCTTTATTCTACTAAATTACGATTATTTTATTTTAACCGGCTTAATGTCCCATATTTCCTCTGCATATTCTTTTATTGTTCGATCGCTAGAGAAAATTCCTGAATGGGCAATATTAACAATACTAGAAGTTAGCCAGGCCTCTCTATCACGATATTTTTCTCCACTATAGCGACGCGCTTTACTATACGCATCAAAATCCTTTAATACAAAAAATTCATCATTATTATATAGCAAGAAGTCATATAAAGCTCTAAAAGATTCACCGGAATTCGGGAAAAATCCATTAATTAATTGTTCTAAGACTGTCTTTACCTGAATATTACTATTGTAAATATCCCAAGCTGAATACTGTCCATTTTCATAATAAGCCAAGACTTCTTCTGCTTTTAAGCCAAAAATTATGCAGTGATCATCGCCAACCGCATTGCGAATCTCTACGTTCGCACCATCGAGTGTACCTAAAGTAATCGCACCATTCATCATAAATTTCATATTGCCTGTGCCTGATGCTTCCTTGCTTGCCGTTGAAATTTGCTCGCTTATATCGGTTGCTGGAAATAGCAATTCTCCAAGAGACACGCTATAATTTTCAAGAAAAAGTACCTTTAACTTATCATTCACACGCTTATCATTGTTAATCATATCACTAAGTTTGCTAATTAACTTTATCGTTAGTTTAGCAATATGATAGCTAGGCGCTGCTTTACCCGCGAAAATAACTGTACGTGGAATCGTCAGCGTATTTGGATCTTCAAGCATTCTGTTATAAACCGCCATCACGTTCAATATATTCATAATTTGACGTTTATATGAGTGAATTCTCTTAATTTGCACATCAAAAATCGAACTTGTATCTACAGCGACTTTGTATCTGTTTTTTATATATTTTGCAAGAACTTCTTTACGACCTCGTTTAATTTTATCGATTTCTGCTTTAAACCCTTTATCGTCTTTGAACCTTAACAAATTAATGAGCCGTCCCGGATCTTTTTCCCATTCAGGGCCTATGGACTGATTAATCAGCTCGGCAAGTTTTGGATTTGCTTTAATTAACCAACGTCTATGCGTAATTCCGTTCGTCTTATTATTGAATTTTCCAGGGTAATAATCATGGAAATCGCGCATTGTATGGCTTTTTAATATATCTGAATGAATTTGAGCTACCCCATTTACACTAAAGCTGCCCACAACAGCAAGACGTGCCATATGTACTTGGGCATCCCACAAAATTGAAAGCTCGCGCATCTTATCATCACTATGATATCTTTCCCATGCTTCCTTCGTGAAGCGGCGGTTAATTTCCTCTACAATCATATAAATGCGCGGCAATAGGCTTTTAAACATATCAATTGACCATTTTTCTAGGGCCTCCGGTAAAATCGTATGGTTTGTATAAGCAACAGTTCTTCGCGTGATATACCACGCCTTTTCCCACGTCATCCCTTCTTCATCCATCAATATCCTCATAAGTTCAGGAATCGCCAAAGCTGGATGTGTATCATTAATATGAATAACGATTTTCTTGTGAAAATCATTTAAATCCGCCCCACTTCGCTTATAATGGCGAACGATACTTTGTATCCCTGCTGAAACGAAGAAATATTCTTGTACAAGACGAAGTTCTTTACCCTCATAGGAGCTATCATCCGGATAAAGAATTTTTGTAATTCTCTGCACCATATGCTTATATCGCAATTTTTCTTTATACGCATCATAACTTATTTCTTCAAAATCACTATTTAGCACAACTTCGGCATTCCATAATCGAAGTGTATTTACCGTATTATTTTTATACCCGACAATTGGAACATCATACGGAACTGCACTGACTTTATAATAGTTCTCATGCACACATTCTAATTTCCCGTCTACGTCCTTCATATAGGCATTGCCTTTGAACCGTACCTCAACAGCTTTATCCGCTTTTCTAAACTCCCAAACAAAGCCATTTTGAAGCCATCCATCTGGCAATTCAACTTGGTTATTTTCCACAATTTTTTGCGTAAACAAGCCATTTTTATAACGAATCCCACAACCATGCCCTGGGAGTCCCAAGGATGCAATCGAATCAATAAAACATGCGGCAAGCCTACCAAGCCCACCATTTCCAAGTCCTGCATCGGGCTCTTCGTGTAAAATTCCCTCTAAGTCAAGGCCAAGCTCTTGCATAGCTTCAGCACAGACCTTCTTTATATCAGCATTAATGAGATTACAATCTAGTAATTTTCCAAGTAAAAATTCAATCGAAAAATAATATACTTGCTTTTCTTGACGGTCTAAGTATGCTTTGTTAGTCTTTATCCAGTTTTCACTAATAACTTCTCTTACTACACCAGCAAAAGTCTGATAGACTTCATTTTTTGTTAACTCTTCTACGGGCTTGCCCCACATCGCATGGGCTTTATGGATAAAACGAGTTTTAATTGTCTGTTTATTTCTAAACATAAAAAACCTCCTCTTCAATCATGGGTGTTTTTACCTTTTAAAGCAATCCTTAGCACAACTCTATTATACACAAAATCCTATTAAACAGTGTTTATTTTTAGAAATCTCTACCTAATCAAAATAAGAAACTGAAAGCCGCCCCATAGTATTGAGACGGCTGCATTTTAAATCACTACACCCTTTTCAACAATTAAAGGGTAATTCGGCGCACCTTTAAGCCATTTTCCTTCTGTAATTACAACATTTTTATCACAAATCACATTTTCAATTAAAGCATTGTCTTCAAGCTGACATTTTTGCATAACAATACTATTTTTGATATGTACGCCTTTGCCCACTTTTACGCCGCGAAATAAAATGCTATTTTCTACCGTTCCTTCAATCACACACCCATTTGCAACCATAGAATTTGTTACTACTGCATCTTCCTTATATTTTGCTGGAGCTTCATCTTTTACTTTTGTATGAACTAAGAATCCCTCTTTTAAAAACAACGCTTCCCAATTTTCATATTTTAATAACTCCATACTAGCTGCATAATAACTTGCAATGGAATTTACCCTTGTCGCATATCCTTTATGTTCATAGGCAAATACATTATATTTTTCAAGATTCTTCATAATTCCATCAACAATAAAATTTGTACCACCACGCGCATAAACATTCGTGATAATATCAATAAAAATTTTCTTTTCCATTAAAAAAACGCCCATAGCCACTTTAGCACCGCTTTTTGTCATTGGAAACACGGCCATATCCACAACCGCACCATTTTCTGCGGTTTCAATTACGGTCGCAGTAACTTGACTATCTTCTTTGCGAAGATTATATACCATTGTAATATCAGCATTTGTATTTTGATGAAATTGCAATGTTTTGGAGTAATCCATATTGCAAACTACTTCTGTACCGGCAATTAGTACATACTTCTGTGAACTATTTATAATATAATCCAAATGCGCGTGCAAACATTGAATATCCCCACATCTAAACCCATTTGAATTTTCTACTGGAGGTAAATAATATAAACCCTCTTGCTTACGCGCTAAATCCCAATTCTTCCCCGAACGTAAATGATCCATTACCGAACGAGATTTACTCGGAAGCAATATTCCAACATTATTGATTTTTGAATTTACCATATTAGATAAAGTAAAATCAATTAACCGATATCTTCCCGCAAATGGAACAGCAGCTAAAGGACGATTATTGGTTATTTCTTGAATTGAATTTTCATTTTCTTGTAAATTTATAATTCCCATTACCGTTTTCAAAGTATTTGCCTCCTTAATCGCATTACAAAATATGAATTAGCCGACTTGTTTTGCTGCATCACTTTGCACGACTTCCCCCTCTGGTACAACGGTAATAGAACCATCTGTAGCTTTCACTACAGCACCCTTGCCAATTTCACAATTTTGACCGACAACAGCTTTATCTACACAAGCACCCTCTTTAATATGAGTAAATGGTAAAACTACCGAATTGATTACTTTAGCTCCCTTTGCAATTTTCACCCCAGAGAAAATAACAGAGTTTTCTACCTCGCCATAGACAACTGCACCCTCACTAATCAGCGATTTTTTCACCTTCGCTTCTGGAGAAACATAATGTGGAGGCATTGCTGGATTTACGGAATAAACCTTCCAAGAGGAATCATGTAAGTTTAATTCTGGTTCGTCCTCTAATAAATCCATATTTGCTTCCCATAGACTAGAAATCGTTCCGACGTCCTTCCAATATCCATTAAACGCATAAGAATACATTCTCGCTCCAGCAGACAACATCTTCGGAATAATATTTTTACCAAAATCATGACTAGAAACATTATCCCTTGCATCTTCTTCTAAATAACGTTTCAGAAACTTCCAATTAAATATGTAAATTCCCATTGACGCAAGATTACTCTCTGGTTTTTCTGGTTTTTCCTGGAATTCAATAATTTTATTTTCTTCATCCGTATTCATAATGCCAAACCTTGAAGCTTCTTCCCAAGGTACTTCAATAACACCAATCGTAGCTTCTGCCTTTTTCAGTTTATGATATTCAAGCATCCAAGAATAATCCATCTTATAAATATGATCTCCAGATAGTATCAGCACATATTCTGGATCGATCATTTCGATGAAGTTAAGGTTTTGATAAATCGCATCAGCAGTTCCTTTATACCATTCCGCTCCTTTTTCACGCGCATACGGAGGCAATATGTATACACCACCATTTTTTCTATCTAAATCCCATGCTTCACCCGTCCCTAAATAACTATGTAAAGCTAGCGGTTGATACTGCGTCAAAATCCCTACCGTATTAATATCTGAGTTACGACAATTGCTTAACGGGAAATCAATAATACGATATTTCCCACCAAATGGTACTGCTGGTTTTGCTATCTTTTTTGTTAAAGACCCTAATCTACTGCCTTGTCCGCCTGCCAATATCATCGCTAAACATTCTGTCTTTTGCATAAACCTACTCCCCCCGGCTAATGAAATTCTACTAAATAATTTATCAAAAGCTGTTTGTAATTAAAAAACCACAAACAATCCTGTGGCCAAAATTCGTTAAATCCACATAGTCAAATATATATGCACAAATTCCAAAAACATTACTACAAATTCTCAAGGCCATAGATTTATTTTTTATCAAAAAAGCCCTGAATAAGCAAAAAGTTTATATTGAAAACAGAAAAACAATAAAATGATAAAACTTACTGTTAATATCGCCCATAGCTAAGAGATTTTTATATTTTAATTATAGCATATCTCTGACTTTTTACCTAGCATTTTCCAAAATTTTTTCCATTCGGATGAATAGATAAAAAAACAAGGCGACCCTATGCCGCCTTGTTTTAAATACTCCAATTTCTTAGTGATTCCATATAACGATCTGCCAATGTCCGTACCGATACCTCATAAAAGGCGGCATCTTCTGATGTAACCGTTACAACATTCCGATCATCATAATAAATCGCGAGATCTCTTCCCATTTCGCGAATTTCATATTTATCTTTTGAATAGTTTTCTAAATTTTTTATATCGTATAATCGCCCCGCAACTAAATAAGCCCTATACAATGGACCTGTAGCACCAACGCCTGTATGAATCGCCGGTAGCGACCAATCTCCATCCACAACTTGCGCCGCATTTGCATCAATTTGTTTTACTGTTGGCGTTACATGCGCCTCGGCTAAATACTGCTTCATTAATTCAATCCGCGCGGAAGCTTCCGGATGGTCAGAAAATAAATCATTTCGTTGTTTTGGATTTAACTCATATAATTTCGTGAGCCCCATCAACATTCCATATTGATTATAACCAGCTTTTACCGATTGCTGATAACCAAGTAAATCAGCTTGACGCTCATCACTCCGGCTGTAGCCAGCAGAGATAGCCGACAGCGCAATAGACTGCAATGGCTTACCTTTATCGCCAAAAATACCGCCAAAGATAAGCGAAATGCCTAAATTTTTCTCCAGTTGCCCCATCGAATGTCGTTTGACGACATGTCCTATCTCATGCCCAATAATGCCTGCAAGTTCATCATCTGTCGGCATTAGTTTTATTAGCCCACTATATACGTAAATAAAACCGCCTGGCGCTGCCATCGCATTGACTTCATCAACATCAAGCACCTTAAAAGTATATGGTAAATCTGGTCTGTCACAGACAGCGACTATATTTTTTCCTATGCGGTCAATACGTGCTTGCACCTCAGCATCATCTAGCAATGGGTATTTTTCCTCAATCTGCCTAGCAACCTCTTTACCCATTTCGATTTCCTGCTGCGTTCCAATAAGTCCAGCGCTAGCTTGTGACAAAATAAATAACTGTATAACAAACAAGTTGACAAAAGCGCTGAAAATACGCTTGGCATTCAACAAATTACTCATCCTCTCGCATTGCTAACCATACATATTTAAATATATATTTTCTTGCTGTAATATACATAATAATTCTGTATAAAAAAGATATTCCCTGCCGGATTTTTAAAAATAACAAAATTTTCAAAATCCGTCAGGGAATATAATGTATTATGTCTTTAATTTTCCAGACAACATAAGTCCACGAGCAAATTTACTATATTCTTCTCGTTCAAGGGAAAATCTGTTGATTAACATATCACCCAATTGCAAAAGGCTCTCTTCTCTTCCAGATATCAATTCAATCTCAACCTCTAAGATAGGGCACTCTTTGCCATCTGCATAAATTTTCCCTTTATCTAATGCAATTTCAATTTTACTTTCATTAAATGTTACCGTTATCGCCTGACGAGTAAAATCAGTCTGTAAAACAGCATACAAATTACTCTGTCTTAGTATTGCCTCGGTCACTTCATCCACTGGAAGTCGAGGAAAAACATTCAAATCCGGACGCCCACTTTCTACTGGCATATTATATTCTATCCGTTTATGTATACCATTCGTTACTGAACCTCCACCCTTTATTGTAGATATCCATTGATTATTTTCTCTTCGCACCCGATAGGCCACCCTATTTTTGCTTAGTAACTTATCAACAGTATCATAATATATCGCTGATAAATCAAGTTGTTCAATACTTATACAATTTTTTAGTTGTTTTACATAGTTTGCAATTGCATTCCACTCGTTTGGGTCCGCAACTTTTAACTTTAGCTCAATTTCACTATTTTTTATACTCATTTTCTAAAATCCCCAAAATCACTAAAGATTCATACTTACCATTCCAAATAATCGTTTCACGAATCAACCCTTCACGAACAAACCCCTCAGATTCATATAAATGTAACGCTCTTTCATTGTAATCTTTACAATCTAACCATGCACGATGGTATCTTAAATCCTCAAAAGCCCACGCTTTTAACAATTTCATCGTTTCTCTACCATAACCTTTTCCCTTCACCGCCATGATAATTCGCCTAAATTCAATTTCTTTGAATGGATTATCCAGGCCTGCAATCATCAAAAAGCCAACTTTTTCGCTTCCATCAGCAGTTTCAACGATGATATGAATCTCATCCTTTGTATGAAGAGAAGCAGCGTGGACCTCACGTGAATACGGAATAATATAGGTCACATTCTCTACATCATTTTCTGTTTCCATAATATAATCTAAATCCGCTTCTTCCGCTTGGCGAAATCTTAATTTTTCTGATTGTTTTATTATCTTATTCATAAAATATCCTCCATCATTTTAATAGGGTTAACTGTTAACCATTGCTGAACTTTTTGCTCTGTTGGTAACATATTGATATTAACCCAAGTATAATAAAATTTTTCCATTGATTACACAACATAACCATCCTGCTTATGATCCGCAACATCGTAACTATCCATCATAATCAATATATCATCATGTGTCTGCTCTGTATTCATCGTATCATATCCAATAATTACTCGCCAATGTCCACCCCAATTTATACTCTCCACCATAATCGAAATGTTATTTTTCTATTTCCTACTGAAAGTTCCATCATCAACTATCCTTTCTTTTCTCTATATTATAACAATTAAGAAGTAAATACCAAATGTATATTTTGAAAAACTTAACATGGATTTTATATTAATATGTAGTATAATAGCAGATAATAGTTTTAGGAGGTTTTATATGAACGAGTTTCTACATATAAATTGGGAGCATATTATTGAAGTCCTTTGGCTTCCCGTCTGCATTCAGATTATTGCCCTTATTATCGGTCTGGCAATCAATCGTTTTGTCAATATGAAAATCCATAGTCGTTTGAATGATAGTCCACAAAATTTACATCTTGTCCTCTCCCATGCATTAAAAGGAGTTCCTATTTCCTTATGCTCGGGTATAGGCTTGTACTGGACCTTGACTTCACTTGACAATATGACACCAAAGCTACAAGATTTTCTTTCCAATATTTTATTAGGCATTATTTTCTTTACGATAACACGTGTACTGGCAAGAATCGCGGTTGGAGTTATCGATATGCATACGCAAGCCAATGATAGTAATATGCCCAAAACAACATTATTAACCAACATCGTTGAAATTTCTATTTACGTAATGGGTGCACTGATTCTGCTTCAATCTTATGGAATCTCTATTACGCCGATTATCACTGCATTAGGTATTGGGGGTATGGCATTAGCTCTTGGTCTACAAGATATGCTCGCAAATATCTTTGCTGGGATTCACCTTATTTTATCAAAACAAATTCGCCTCGGAGACTACATCCGCCTTAGCAACGGACAAGAAGGTCGAGTTCAAGATATCTCTTGGCGGTTTACTACAATTGAAGCCTCGACAAAGAATGTAATTGTCATTCCAAATCAGCAGATTGCCTCCGCAATTTTAACAAACTATAGTATGCCTGCACAAGATATTGCCATCGTTGTTCCTGTGGGAGTCAGCTATGATAGCAATTTAGATGAAGTAGAAAGAATCACTTTAGATGTAGCCAAAAAGACAATGGAAAAGTTTGAGCCAACACTTGAGAACTATCATCCACTGGTTCGATTTCATACCTTTGCTGATTCCAGCATCAATTTTAATGTAATTTTGCATTCTGGAAGCTTTGTAAATCAACATGTACTAAAACATGAATTCATTAAAGCCCTGACCGCCAGATATCGTCAAGATGGAATAAATATTCCATTCCCAATTCGAACGATTCAAATGGAAAGTAAAGAATAAACCCCATATTTTCTGATATAATACGGCTGTTTTAAAAATAAAACAGCCGTGTTTTTTATTTTCGTCCAACAAAATGCTAATAAAAAATAGGCGGGAAGTTCCCGCCTATTTTTATTAGTATTTTGTCTCTCATTTATCTTCCATTATTTTTTAGCGCTTGTTTTCCATAGACCATGCAAATTACAATACGCATATACATTTACATCAATTTCTCCACCAATATCAAAAATCGCTTCTGGCGCTTGACCTGGATCTAAAATTACGCGCTGTACTTTATCCCCACTTGCAATAGTAATCCATTTAATATAGTGACTTTCAATCATTGGATGCGTAACGGAACCAACTTTTACGGAAATCTTTCCGCCTTCTAAAAATTCTACCACCGGCAAATGTTTTTCAGCAGATGCATCCACTGTATTCGGTACTAAAAGTTCCATTTCCTTATTGCAGCAAATCAATTTTGCATCAGCAATCGTTGTTGATTTTGCAAAAGATTCCCCCTTTGTAATTACCTGTCTTGTACCAAAATCCAATACTTCTAATACATACCCACAATCTAAGCATCTATAGAATTTTAATTCTTTTGTCATCACTTTTCCTCCTAATTATTTAACTTAAATTTTTATTGGCTGATTTATATAGTGCTTTATATTCCCACTAAATTTATCAGTCTAACTTCCTTCATTGCTTTGGTGAAGGCTTATTTTACTAAAAATTAGCCTTTAGCAAAAAAGATAATCATCAATCAATTTTAAATAGTAATTAATAATTATTATTAATAATTAGACAAAATTTTTTAAACTCCTGCTTTAACCTAAAAATTTTTTATTTTTAAATTTTAAAAATTTATTTCCTTTTAATCCTATTAGCCTCAAATTAATAATTAAAGATTCTATTAGAACAAAAAATAGGCAGAAACATTTCTGCCTATTTACTATTTATGTATTCTACTTTACTACGATTACTGGACATTTAGCACGCTCAACAACATGCTGACTTACACTACCTAAAAGTACACCTTTGACTAAGCCTAATCCACGCGACCCAATGACAATAAGATCACTATCCATTTTTTCTGCAAATTCTAAAATAGCCACAGCTGGCGAACCAGTTTCCGTATATCCTTCAACTTGGATTAAATCTTTTGGGACTTTTTCAATTGCTCTATCTAGAATTACATTTCCAGCCTTCGTCACAGCTTCCAAAATAGCTTCCGATAAGCAGGCGTTAATTGCTAACTGATTGATATTGGCTACATAAAGAAAATCCAATTTTGCTTGATTAATTTCTGCCAAATAAATTGCCTGTTCTACGGTTCTTTCCGAAATTTCCGAACCATCAATCGGCACTAAAATACGTTTAAATCCCATCATATGCTCCTCCTTTTTAATCAATCAATCCATTTTATTGTTTTCTTTTACTACCATTACAGGACAAGATGCATATTCAACTAAATGTTGACTAACACTACCAAGCAAAGCCCCTTTTACCATGCTAAGCCCACGGCTACCTACGATAATCATATCAGCCTTATTTTCTTCAGCATACTCTAAAATTGCCGACGTAGGAATACCACCAACAACCTTACGTTTTGCTTTTATCCCTTCCGGCATACGGCTAAAAATGCGATCAAGTACAGCTTCCCCTACTTTAAACACGGAGTCAAGCACTTCTTGTGGAAAACAAGTATTATTTGCCAAGCGATATCCGCCAACCGCTGCATTCACATTTGCAATATATAAAAAGTCAATCTCAGCTCCACTTTTTGCAGCTAGACAAAAAGCATAATCTACTGCCTTACAAGCGCTATTTGAACCATCTACTGGTACTAAGATGCGTTTCATTTCTTTCATCATTACTCCCCCCGCATATCATATTTTATCTACCTTTATACAGATACTATTTCGTCATTCGTTAATTTATTCCTGTTTTCTTCAAAAAAAACCTCTTTTTTTGTAAAAATCAGTACGGTCCTATAAACAAGGTTGTTTTCAGCAGAATCTGAACTTCCATTAAAAGAAGACACATCCTCTAAGGACTGACGAAGCATCAAACATCGTTAACCTCAGACAAGTAGAATAGCAATAAAAATTAAAGTAAAAATCTTGACACTGAGAATAAATCAGTGCTAGAATTGATGAAAACATTTATTGGGCACATTGCTTAAAAGCTCGTTCTTGAATCTATTCAAGAATGAGTTATTTTTATCCGGGAGGTTTATATTATGTCAACCGAACAAACATCTATTGAATCAATTGTTGCCAATACATCTATTTCCGATGTCTACCGAGCTGCAAAACAACTAGACGGAGTAATCAAAAAAACTGAACTAATTTATAGTCCTTTTTTTAGCAAAGCCTGCAAAAACGAAGTTTTTATTAAACCCGAGAATTTACAAAACACCGGCTCTTTCAAATTGCGCGGTGCTTACAATAAAATCAGTCAATTATCCGAAATAGAAAAAGCAAAAGGAGTAATTACTGCATCCGCTGGTAATCATGCGCAAGGCGTAGCCTATGCGGCACAGCAGCTTGGAGTAAAGGCAGTTATTACAATGCCTGCAACAACACCAATTATTAAAGTGGAAGCAACACGCAGCTACGGTGCTGAAGTCGTACTATCTGGCGATAGCTATGATGATGCTTATGCAAAATCACTAGAATTGCAAAAAGAACACGGCTATGTTTTTATCCACCCATTCAACGATGTTGAAGTATTGCTTGGGCAAGGAACAACTGCTATCGAAATTTATCATCAATTAAAAGATGTAGATGCGATCCTTGTCCCAATTGGCGGTGGTGGCTTTGCCAGTGGTGTTGCACTTGCCAGTAAGGCAATCAATCCCCATGTAAAAATCATCGGAGTTGAACCTGAAGGGGCAGCTTGTATGAAATATTCACTTTCACGCGGCAAAGTATCCTCATTAAAAGAAGTAGATACCGTCGCTGAAGGAACTGCTGTTAAAACTCCTGGCGACTTGACTTTTGCTTTCATTCAAAAGTACGTAGATGAAGTTATTACCGTATCAGAATTTGATATAATGTCCGCACTTCTTTCCTTAATTGAAAAGCATAAATTAATTGCAGAAGGCGCAGGGGTCCTCTCTTTAGCTGCTTTGAATAAGCTTAGTTTTAAAAACAAGAAAGTCGTTCCAATCGTAAGTGGAGGAAACATTGACATCTCAACAATTTCTGCTTTAATTGATAAAGCCTTAATTGCGCGCGGACGCGTATTCTGCTTTACTGTAAATTTACCAGATAAACCAGGTCAATTATTAAAAGTTGCCGACATTCTTGCTCAAGCAAATGCCAACGTTATAAAGCTTGATCATAATCAAGCAAAAGTTACTGATAGCTTTAAAAAAGTACAACTTGAAGTAACCGTCGAAACACAAGGACAAGATCACGTCGATCGCGTAGTATCCGCCTTAGAAAAAAACGGATTTACTATAGAAAAAGTATATTAAAGTATTTATAAAGAAGGCATCCATGCTTAAATTAAGCATGGATGCCTTCTCTTATCCAAAATAATCTTATATCTTAAATTTGTTTACAGCGTTTTGTAAATCCTGTGCGAGATTTGCCAAAGACATACTTGCCGTTGACATTTCTTCCATCGAAGCAGCCTGCTCTTCTGTTGCTGCAGATACATTCTGCGCTTCCGAACTCGTATTTTTACTAATTTCATCTACACTTTCTATAGAATGTGTAATGTTTGCGCTTGCTGCATCTATATCAACCATCGCTGCATGCGCCAATCCAACCTGTGTATTTACTTCTTGAATCATCGTTTCAATTTCAGCAAAAATTTCACCAGTCTTATTGACTACACTACTGCCGAGTTGTACTTCTTGATTGCCTTCCTGCATTGCTTGAACAGCATCTTCCGTATCTGCCTGAATATTCGAGATCAAATCGGCAATATGTTTTGCTGCTTCTTGTGATTGTTCGGCTAATTTCCGAACTTCTTCAGCTACTACAGCAAAGCCACGACCTTGCTCACCTGCACGTGCTGCCTCAATTGCTGCATTTAGAGCCAACAAATTGGTCTGTCCTGCAATTCCTGAAATCGTATCAACGATCTGTCCAACCTCTTGTGACCTATCACCAAGAGTTGCCACGACCTTAGAGGATTCTTCCATTTTTCGATTAATGCTATTCATTTGCCCAATTGCCTCATTTACAGCTTGTGCACCATGACTTGCCTTTTGTGTCGTTGATGTTGCTGTCTCCGCAACCCGCTGTGCAGTTTTTCCTAATGATTGAAGCTGGTTCCCCATACCCATAACAACTTCTTTTGTTCTTCCTAATGCTCTAGTTTGTTCATCTGCACCTTGTGCCACGTTAGTTATTGAAATTGCCACTTGATTAGATGCTTGTGCAGATTGGGATGCACTTGCAGTCAGTTCCTCACTTGCAGCAGCCACTTGCTCAGCCGAATCACTTACTTTTTTCATCAGCTCACGTAATTTATCCCGCGTTAAAATAATGGCATCTGCAACTCTTCCAATCTCATCTTTTAATATTACTGTGCGAGGTTTTTCCCTAAAATCCCCATCCGCTAAGGCTTCACATGCAGCAATCATTTTATCTAATGCACCAACAATATAGCGAACAATATATAAAATTAGACCGCCTAAAAGTATGATAACAATAATACTTGCAATCGTTAAAATAACCGCCATCTCTTTAATGCCACCAAACAACGCATCATAATCAGTCGAAGTCACCAACGTCCATCCTGTTTGCCCAATGGAAACAGCTTGACACATTCTATCCTTACCTTCTACAGGGATAATCCTTTCAACATTTTTTTCTTTTTGTATTTGTTCAAAAAATCCCGCCAAAGATCCATTTTCTATCGTCTGTAGCCGTTCCTTTGCCGTATAAACAGGATGGCTGATGAAACTACCTTTGTTATCTAAAACAAATACATAACCAATATCGCCATTTTTCATTGAGCTTGTTACATTTAAAATACCCTCTACTTGCACATCTATTGCGATTACACCGATCTTTTTCCCATTTACTACAATCGGACATCCTACATCAGCCATCAGTTTATGGTTACTCGCCGATTCATAAACATCCGTATAGGTTATTCCTGTAGAAGCGAATATCTTTTTATACCAATCTCTAGTCCTTACATCATAATCTGCTGGTGGATTCCACCCATCCGTATCTACATACTCATTTGTATCAAATGCAACTAAAATATTTGAAATTTCAGAATTTGATTTTTTTGCTTCATTAATTAAAATAGCTATCTCTTGTTTACTCGGTTGTTTACCAGCAATAATCGCTGCTAGAGATGAAGCAACAGCTTCCTGCTTTACTAAAACTTCATTAATTTTCCTGCTATAAGACTCCGCCGTAAATTTATTTCCTCTCAAAAGTTCAGACCTCAATAAATTTTCTGCCGTATGATACGCGTAATAACTCAAAAAAGATGTCAACACAATCACTGGTAAAAGAATAAAAACTAACATTCTGTTACGTAAATTCATACTGCTCACACTCCAACTCTCTTCTAAAATATCTTCATATATGTATTTTAGTATATATTTTACATCAAAACAACATATTTATTTTAATTAATGGAATTAAAGTAGCATGCAGTACACTATAAACGCACCTTTGTTCTTATTTAGGAGTATTATCTATTTTATTCTCTATCTTTCTTGCTAAAAATTTCTTTTTTTTGCACAAATTCTTGTGTGTATCTACCTAGAACTTTATAAACTAGCTCTTCTTTTGGTGCATATTGACGCATCTTAGCAAGATGCGCTTCGATCGTTACCGAATCTCCCCGCACAATCGGACCTGTTAAGGCATTGATCGTCCCCTTCGATTCAATATTCGCTAAAGTTCCTTTCATAATTGGCATAAGTGCCGCAATTGCAGCCTCTTCTTTAATACCGAACTTTTCAAACAATTGCGTTGCAACATGCATTAACGTCACCGTATAATTTGAGGCAATACATGCTGCGGCATGATATAATGCGCGATATTGACTTGGCACAAAAAAAGATTTCCCACCTATAGATTCTACAATTCGTTCAGCAAGGGCAACCGCTTTTTCATCTCCATCCAGCGCAAAGTAGGTTTGCGGTAGTATATTTACCGCCATATCTATATCAGCAAAAGCTTGCAACGGATGCATAGAACCAGTTACCCATCCATTTTCCTTTAATACCATCAATGATTCGCTACTTTGGGATCCACATACATGAAATACGTATTGCTGACTCGCTTTCAGTCCCGTTTCAGCAATTTTCTTTGCCATTTCTTTGATTACTCTATCTGGAGTAGTAATAAAAATAACATCGGTATCTTGTATTAATTTTTTCAAATCCGTAGCCGCCGTACTTTTAACCCTTTGCGCCAATTTTTCAGCTGACTCAACATTTCGACTCATAATATAAGAAATTTTATACCCCTTTAAACTTAAAAGAATCGCCATTGCAGAACCAACTTTTCCTGCACCAATAAATGCAATCTTCATAGCCTTCCCTCCTATACAAATACAAAACTCACAATTAATTTACACAACTATTTTTATGATGCTATAATACCATATAACAACAAATAATTCATTTCCTATGTATAAAGAATGGAGGCTTCATGATGAAACGTGCAGATGAAGTAGATTACAAAATTATCGGCCATGAAATGCAATTCGTTGAAGTAGAACTTGATCCTGGCGAAAGCATCGTCGCTGAAGCAGGTGCAATGATGTACAAGGACAGTTGTATCCAAATGGATACGATTTTCGGTGATGGTTCAGCAAAAGAAAGTGATAGCTTTTTGGGTAGGTTACTCGGTGCTGGAAAAAGAGTCTTAACTGGAGAAAGTATGTTTATCACTGTGTTTACTCATCGAGGTAAGGGAAAAGCCAAAGTTTCTTTCTCTGCACCTTATCCTGGGAATATTATTCCAGTATCATTAGAAAAGCTAGGCGGCACACTTATTTGTCAAAAAGACAGCTTTCTTTGTGCGGCTAAAGGGGTCTCCATTGGCATACATTTTCAAAGAAAAATTATGACGGGATTATTTGGCGGAGAAGGCTTTATTATGCAAAAACTCGAAGGGGATGGCATGGCATTCATCCATGCCGGCGGTACGCTTGTCGAAAAAGAACTAAGAACAGATGAAGAACTTCATGTGGATACAGGATGCCTAGTTGCTTTTGAACCTACCGTTAATTTTGATATCATCCGTGCTGGAAATATCAAAACCTCCTTCTTAGGCGGCGAAGGTTTTTTTCTTGCCCACCTAAAAGGTCCAGGGAAAGTATGGCTGCAATCTCTTCCATTTTCTCGTTTAGTCGGCAGAATTCAAGCAGCAATGCCACCTACACCCTTAAATGCCGGTGATGGCTCATTTGGCAGTAATGCAGCAAAAGTCGTAACCGGCGGCGCAATCTTAGGCGGAATCGGCTCTCTATTTGATAACAATGACGATGATTAACATACATAAAAATATCCTTTTGCCAAAACATCGACAAAAGGATATTTTCAAAAATTTACTTGATAGCATACAGTCTTTCTTCTGTATGCTTTTTGCATAAAAATAAACGATGATGATTCAAGAGGGCTCTTAAGTCTTTATGAAGAAAAGCAAGTAATCCATAGACTTACGATATCTTTACTTCCGACGAAAAGAACGGAGATATTATAAGCAGAGACCGAAAATTTTTGACTTTTGTAAGTCATTTATTTCACAAAATAACTCCGTTAGCCATCGGATAAATATTTCCCGAAAATACTCTATCCCGCGTCTATCTTTTCATCACTTATCCATAATTTTATTTTCATACCAGTTCATCAAGGCGGAAAATTTTTCATCAAAACAAGTAAGATACGCTTCATCCCCTACACCACGCATTCGTGCGCTATCAATCGCCAGTTGCCATAAGCCACCCAAGAATTCATATAGAGAATTTCTACTCCCAATTAACACCCCTCTTGCCGCCATTTCACAGAGTTGATTATTGCTTGATGTAATTTGATTATCGCGTAAAAATCGTTTTACCAATTCATCTGCCTGCCCCAGTTTAGCAACGATTCCACGAACAAAAGCAACTGGTACAAACGTTTGACTAAACGGCTGTACGCAAGAGACTTGCCTTTTAACCGTACCTATCTGCTCAAGCTCTGTATTTTTATAACTGAAGAAACAATCAAGGTCTTCTTCTATCGCTCCATACTCTGACCTTTTAAAATATTCTCCCAATCTTACGGGGATGAAAAATTGACAATTTTCGCGCCGACGAAGAAACAAGCCTCTCTGTGCATAATCCAAAAGTACATCTTGTATTGAGCGAAAGGATTGATCCATCGAACCACTAAGCCCGGCTAATGCAAGTCCACTTCGCGTATAATAATAATATTTCGCCGAACGAAACCAACCTTGTTTCGTTCGTATTGGAGAATTTGCAAATAAAAAAAGTTCAGCGAAATCCAGCTTGGACAATACCGTAAACGCATAAGGAATTTCTTGCGGCATGAAATTCAAATGCGTTTTTATTGCGGTAATAAAAGCGAAAAAATCTGCACGGCCAGAAAAATCTTGTGGCGAATATTTTTCTATAAATTTACGTTTTGCCATCCATTCATCATCCGCAATAAAATTTGCTGGTAAAGAATAATGCAAAGGATGAATACTTTGGTCAATTAACAACGCCTGTTCTTCAACAATCGTGCGAAATAATTTAAACACCTCTTGCAAAGTGCGATCCGCTTCATGAATTGCAACAATTGGCGCTAATGCTATAGACAAACAGTTATAAGAAGCATCTAAAAAAATTCGTGCAGTAAATTTCTTTTCCACACCGATTAGCTCTTTTTTATCACAATAAAGTGGCATAAATCCCCGTTTTATTAATTGTTCAAACAGATATTTCACAATCATTTTATTGCTCTTATTCCCTAAGCAAACCAAAGGATAAGCAAATTCCATTCCAATCCGATTGATTAGATTCTTCTTACTTTCCATCGGGGCGATAAAGCGCCGATACAACAATTCTCGTACATCCATTCTTAGCTCCTTTCCGCTTGTCAGCTGATTTTATCCTTGGGCCTGCAAATCTATGACACCTTTCAACTACGCTTAATATTCTTAGTTTTACCTATCAGGAATTTTTGCAATAAAATATCTCCCATATCAAAAAACTTACTGCTAACTTATACACAGCAATCCCATCATAATCATACCCTTGAAAAATCTGAATTTCAATAGAAAAATACCCATATCTACTGACAATAAGGAATTCTGCTGATTTATCTCATGAAAATCAGACTAAATCATTCGGAGCTTTTTAAAAATTATCTTAGACCCCTTGAAAACAGATCTTAATCACCTATAATTTACCTATTCATTCCTATGTTTCGACAATAAAATTTAAATACCTTTTGACATAAAATTTATTCTTTTCTTGAAGAAAGTAATCTTTTTGCAAATTTTTTATAAATCGTTTCCAAAATATATCTTTTTGTTTTATACTATAATATAGATTTATCTATAGGAGGAATTGCATGACTATTGATATGAATAAACAACCGAGTTCAGATAAATTAAATCTGCTACCTGATGAAATTAGTAACCAACTTGCTGATACATTTAAAATTCTCGGTGATTCAACTAGAATCAAATTACTAAATCTGTTGACCCAACAAGAAATGCGCGTAAGTGATATCGCGACAACGTTAGAAATGGGACAATCTGCAATTTCTCACCAATTGCGTGTTCTTCGAAGTGCTAGACTTGTTAAATATCGCAAGGAGGGTAAAGAGGCCTGGTACTCTCTCGATGATGATCATGTTGTTAGTTTAATGAATGAAGGGTTAGAACATATATCCCACCGTTAAAAGGATGTGAACAAATCGCATGCATAAATTGCATTTTATTGCTAGGAAAAAACAATATTGCATCTTATTACTCGCCTTTTTATTTCTATTAGCAACAGTCCCCGCTTATGCAGCTCCAACACTGCGTGTAAACGCTAAAGGCAATGATGTAACAATACTCCAACAAAAATTAATTGCTCTTAGCTATTCGATTAAAGACCCCCGTGGAAAATTTGCAGCTGATACACATTACGCTGTTAAAAATTTTCAGCGCGATCATAAACTAAAATCAAATGGAGTCGTCGATGATTCCACTTGGAAAGCGATTGAGTGGGCGTTGAAAACTAGAAAAATAGATAAGCTTCCAAGCGTTGTCACGCCATTACCTAATCTCCCCGATTCCAATCCAGTAATTGAGGGATCAAGAAATAACGCTAATGCAATAATTTCTACAGCAAAACAATACATCGGCGTTCCTTATAAATTTGGTGGAACAACACCAAAAGGCTTTGATTGTTCTGGCTATCTTCAGTATGTTTTCGCCGAACATAAAATAAACCTACCAAGAACAGCAGATGATCAATATAAAATAGGCAAACAAGTCAATAAGAAAAGTCTCCAAGTGGGTGATTTAGTTTTCTTTACGACCTATGAATCTGGAGTCTCACACTGTGGACTGTATATAGGCAATGGACAGTTTATTCATACTTCTTCCAGTAAAGGCGTACGCATTGATAAGCTAAATGATCCCTATTGGCAGCCACGCTACATTGGTGCAAAATGTATTTTAAAATAAAAAAGTCCGATTTTAAAAATCGGACTTTTCTTCTTTTTCATATAAAATACGAATGGCATTCACTACGCAAAGCATCGCTACACCACTATCTGCAAACACTGCCAGCCACATAGACGCAAAACCTGCTAACCCTAAAATCATAATTAAAATTTTAACACCTAAAGCAAATACAACATTTTGTTTTGCAATTTTTCCGGTCTTATGAGCAATTTCAATCGCATGATGGATTCCACTTAATCTAGAATTCATAAAGACAATATCCGCCGCCTCAATTGCAGCATCAGCACCGCTTCCCATCGCGGCTCCTACATCCGCTCCAGCAAGTACAGGTGCATCGTTGATTCCATCACCAACAAACATCACTCTATCATATTTTTCTCTTAATTCAATTAAACGATTAAGTTTTTCTTCCGGCAATAACTTGGCATAATAGCCATCTACACCTACTGCTTTGGCAATCTTTTCGGCACTCTTTTCCTGATCCCCCGTCAAAATAAAGGTGTGTAACATTTTTTTCTTTAACTGCTTTATCGTGTAAATAGCATCCGATTTCATTTTATCTGCGATAAACAAACAACCTATCACCCTTTTATCTAAAGCAATGAATACCTCTGTACCAATACCTTGGCCTTGATATTCAGGCACATCAATCTGCATTCCCACTAGAAAGCTTCTGCTTCCACATAAGACTTGCCCTTTTACAGTATCCCCTTTGATTCCCTTTCCCGAAAGTTCTTCAACATTTTGAATCTCTTCAAAAGTTAAATTTCTTGCCTTTGCTTCAGCGACAATACTAACTCCAATTGGATGCGTAGATGCTGTTTCTAAAGATGCACATAATGCTAAGACCTCGTTTTCCTTGAAAGTCCCAAACACAGCAATCTCGCGTACAGCAAACTTTCCTTCCGTAATTGTGCCCGTTTTATCCATCACAATTGCTTTACACCGCTTTAGGCTTTCCAAAACCGAACCACCCTTAAACAAAATCCCACGTTTGGCTCCCGCACCAATACCAGCAAAAAAAGTCAATGGAACACTTAATACTAAAGCACAAGGACAACTAATAACTAAAAACGTTAACGCAGTATAAATCCAATGCTCCCAATTTCCCGTAAAAAGAGAAGGAACGATTGCCGTAAAAATTGCAATCATCACCACGATTGGTGTATAAACTCTTGCAAATTTTGTAATAAAACGATCAACTTTAGGCTTATTTGCAGCTGCATGCTCTACAGAATCTAAAATACGTGTAACCATTGAATTTGCCAACGTATTTTTTACTCTAATTTGAAGTAATCCCGACGTATTAATACATCCTGATATAACTTCATCACCAATAGCTACTTTTACTGGGATCGGCTCTCCTGTAACAGGTGCCGTATCTACGCGACTTTCGCCTTGCTGAACAACTCCATCCAAAGGGATGCGCTCACCAGCTTTTACTAAAAGAATATCATCTATCTGCGCTGCATTCGCTTCAATTATTTCCTCTTTTCCACCGGATAACCTAGTTACTACATCTGGTCTTAAATCAACCGCTTGCATAATCTGCCGTCTGCTTTTCTCTACTGCACATTCTTCAAAAAACTCACCAATGCGATAAAATAGCATAACGCCTACTGCTTCTGGATACTCTTGGATAGCAAAAGCACCTAAAGTCGCAATACTCATTAAAAAATTTTCGTCAAACACATGCCCACGAAGTAAATTTTTACCCGCAGTTAAAACAATTTTACCACCTAAAATTACATATGCTAAAACAAATAAAGTAATCTTATAAGATTCTTCTAATGTTCCCCATAAAAAAGCTACTAGAAAAATGCTTCCACCAAAAATAAGTTCCCATAAAGCGCGCTGCTTTATCCACGACTTTTCTTCTGGCTTTACTTTTATACCCGTGATTTTATCAGTTACTTGAATATCTGATTCTATCGATTGACAAATCTTCTGAATTCTTTCTAACTCTACTATATCGTTCGTAAATTCAATCTCCATTTGCTTCGTCGCAAATGTAATTATGGCACGTTTAATTTCGGGCATACGATTTAGTTTTGCCTCTATTTTAGCAGCGCAATTTGCACAATCTAAATTTTTTAATAAATATATACTTGTCATAAGTCACCTCCAATATTATTCATATAATCATTCATATGATTATATATTCATATATATTAATATCATATTGATATATAAATGTCAACCTCAATATTATTACTCTTTTAATTTATCTTATGAAAAAAAATGATTCTTGCTTATGCAAGAATCATTTTTTTTCGATGACTAGCCTATTCTTCTAATAAAAAACAATCCAACCAAAATCAAAGGCCTTAACCCATAGCCTTTTATAGCAAGCGAATAATATTAAAATTACAGTCACACTCGGCTGCAATGCGCCCACTTTGTTTAATTGTTTCCACAAGTTTTTCTTGTGTAAGAGCTTTACTAGATTTTGCACCTGCCGCATGCATAATCCGCTCCTCTTTTATTGTTCCATCAATATCATTTGCTCCAAATCCAAGTGCCAATTGCGCAATTGGCAAAGTTAACATGACCCAATACGCTTTAATATTTTTAAAATTATCAAGCATCAGCCTTGAAATTGCCATTGTTTTTAAATCATCCCAAACATTCGTGCGAGAAATTTCTGACTCTAGTTCTGTATTCTCTGGGTGAAAAGGAAAACAGATAAACGTTTGAAACCCATTCGTTTTATCTTGCAAATCACGCAATCTAATTAAATGATCAATTCTTTCTTCAATCGTCTCTATATGACCATACAACATACTTGCATTCGTTTTAATTCCTAATTCGTGAGCAGTCTGTGCAACTTCCATCCATTCCTCTGCCGTCGCTTTTTTAGGACATAATGCATCGCGTACCCTATCAGATAAGATTTCAGCACCACCGCCTGGCATTGCTTCAATTCCTGCATCAATTAACTCCTTCAGTACTTGGCGAATTGATTTACCAGATATTTTTGCAAAATGAGTAATTTCAACACCTGTAAAACCTTTCAAATGTAATTTAGGAAACCGTTCCTTAATAGAACGAATAATATCTACATAATACTCAAAAGGCCAATCCGGATGGAGTCCACTTACAATATGTAGATTTCGCAAGTCGGGATCCTTTGCTGATTTTTCAATCATATCAAGAACCTCTTTTTTCGTTAAGGCATATGCCCCGCTGCTATCTGAATCGCGTCCAAATGCGCAAAACTTACAACGTGCAGCACATATATTCGTTAAATTCACATGACGATTCACATTATAATAAACATAATCTCCACTTATGCGTTTTCTCACTATATCTGCCAAATAGCCCAACCAAGCTAAATCATTACATTTATATAAAGCAATTCCATCTTCACGGGATAATCTAATTCCTTGTAATACTTTTTTCTCAATTTCTTGTAAAGTTTCAGTCACCTAAAGCACTCCTTTGTATACAATGAACAATCTTCCTCAACTATATCATTCTACATGATTTAACATTTATACACAACCTTTACGGAAATGAATAAAAATTTTATTAACATTAAGATAAAGTTAGAAATAAAATTTCGAAAATAAGCATAATTTTTTATTAAAATTACTATACTTTGGGGCTACATTAATAATTAATACTAAAATTTTATAAATAATGCAATTATAGAATTTTAATTTAAGGAGGAAAATTCAAATGAAAAATCTATTAAAATTTATTTTAGTAAGTTTGCTTATCGGAGGAATAATAATTATAATTACTGCTGCAATTAGCTTTTCTAATGATATTTCTGATGAAGATTACACAGAGGATTTCATTAACACAAATACAATGAACGAGGAGGATAATTCAATCTCGACCAAAGAAGTATTCATCCTAGGTAGAAATAATAATGATTCTTTAGACGATGATGTAATTGATATTAACCTTGAAAAATAAACTTGCATACCCTTTTAATAAAAACTTCAGCCGTTTCGATCTTAATAACGAAAAAGCACTCACCAAAGTGAGTGCTAAACAAAACTGGCATCTACCTAACCTCCCAGGACGTTTCCATCCAAGTACTTTCGGCGTGTATAGGCTTAACTACTGTGTTCGGTATGGGAACAGGTGGTACCCTATAGCTATCGACACCAGATTCTTTTGAAGTGAACTTTCTTTTTAGATATGTTCCTTCAAAACTATACAGAAGAATTGAAATTAATCTTAACTACATTTTATTCTTGCTTTACTCCGCTTCGCTTAGATATGAAACTCACTCGCTCCATTTCTTTACGCTCGGAGTAAAGCGATTCGCTCAATCTACTTCATTCGCTTTCGCTCATGGTATATTGGCTCTCTGCTTTAAGTCAAGCCCTCGACCTATTAGTACCAGTCAGCTAAATACATTACTGTACTTACACATCTGGCCTATCTACCTTGTCTTCTTCAAGGGGTCTTACTAGATTACTCTATGAGAAACCTCATCTTAAGGCTGGTTTCACGCTTAGATGCTTTCAGCGTTTATCCTTTCCGAACGTAGCTACCCAACTGTACGCCTGGCGGCATAATTGGTACACCATTGGTTCGTCCACTCCGGTCCTCTCGTACTAGGAGCAGCTCCCTTCAAGTTTCTTACGCCCGCGATGGATAGGGACCGAACTGTCTCACGACGTTCTGAACCCAGCTCACGTACCACTTTAATGGGCGAACAGCCCAACCCTTGGGACCTACTTCAGCCCCAGGATGTGATGAGCCGACATCGAGGTGCCAAACCTCCCCGTCGATATGGACTCTTGGGAGAGATTAGCCTGTTATCCCCAGGGTAGCTTTTATCCGTTGAGCGATGGCCCTTCCACTCGGTACCACCGGATCACTAAGCCCTACTTTCGTACCTGCTCGACCTGTCCGTCTCGCAGTCAAGCTCCCTTCTGCCTTTACACTCTTCGCGCGATTTCTTGCCGCGCTGAGGGAACCTTTGGGCGCCTCCGTTACTCTTTCGGAGGCGACCGCCCCAGTCAAACTGCCCGCCTGACACTGTCTTGATGTTTGTTATTCATTCAGTTAGATTTTCAGTAAATAAAGGGTGGTATCCCAACATTGACTCCTATGATACTAGCGTACCATATTCTCAGTCTCCCACCTATCCTGTACATTATTTACCAAAAACCAATGTCAGGTTGCAGTAAAGCTCCATGGGGTCTTTCTGTCCAGTCGCGGGTAACCTGCATCTTCACAGGTATTTCAATTTCACCGGGTCCCTCGTTGAGACAGTGCCCAAGTCGTTACACCTTTCGTGCGGGTCGGAACTTACCCGACAAGGAATTTCGCTACCTTAGGACCGTTATAGTTACGGCCGCCGTTTACTGGGGCTTCAATTCAGATCTTCGAATTACTTCTAAACCCTCCTCTTAACCTTCCAGCACCGGGCAGGTGTCAGCACATATACTTCAGATTTCTCTTTCGCATGCACCTGTGTTTGTGGTAAACAGTCGCTTGGGCCTCTCTTCTGTCGCCTTCTTCAGCTCTGCTAGCTTGTAGCTTCACCAAAAATGGCTATCCTTTTCCCGAAGTTACGGATACATTTTGCCGAGTTCCTTAACGAGGGTTTTCCCGCGCACCTTAGGATTCTCTCCCCGCCTACCTGTGTCGGTTTGCGGTACGGGCACCTTTAATCTCACTAGAAGCTTTTCTTGGCAGCGTGGTCCAGTTAAATTCAATGTAATTGCTTACATCTTTCCGTCACTTCTCAGGTTTTTAAGATGCGGATTTGCCTACATCTCACCCTACCAGCTTAGACAGGCGTTTCCATCTGCCCGCTTAACCTTCCTTCTGCGTCACTCCATTGCTCAAACAATTATCGGTGGTACAGGAATCTTTACCTGTTGTCCATCGCCTACGCTCTTTGCCTCGGCTTAGGTCCCGACTTACCCTGAGTCGACGATCGTTGCTCAGGAAACCTTAGGCTTTCGGTGGGAAGGATTCTTACCTTCCTTTTCGCTACTCATACCGGCATTCTCACTTCTATACTCTCCAGCACTCCTTTCGGTATACCTTCGTCGTGTATAGAACGCTCCCCTACCCAACATACTTAGTATGCTGACGCGACTTCGGTTCTGTGCTTTAGCCCCGGACATT